>JACDCJ010000058.1 GCA_013817655.1 Actinosomnolentus pattersoniae (SeqCode) | reverse complement strand
GGGTGACCGCGCTCAAGTCGGGAGCCGAAGCGGCTCCCGGCTTCGAGGAACGGAGTTGGCGCTGCTTCGCGGGATCGCCCACTCCCCGCGGATCACCTCGAGCACCAGACCCTCCCGGAGCCCCCATGGGCTGATTGTGAGCGTTCCGGATCCGACCCGCCGACACAGCCCGCGAACCCCGAACCGGGCCGAGGTCCGCACCACATGCGCCACGCGCGCCCGGTGGATGAGGAACTTGCTCGGGACGCAGCCGCGTTCAGGCAGGTGCTCCCCCAGGGCTCGACTCGATCGTCACTGGCATGTGAGTCCTTTCCCTCGAGGCTCACCCTGTGAACGTGTTCGGCGCCACGACCGGGACGGGGCAGTTCACGGTGAAGATCTCGCCGCCCGTGTCCGGCGTGCCCGGGAACTCATCCAGTTCGCCGGCGTCCCGCACCTCGTGGACCTCAGACTCGCTTGTGAGCACCCGCGCGTCCGCGTCCTTCTGCCAAACGTATGTCATGTGGTCCCAGTAGGGGCTCCACGCGGGCTCGCCCGCCGAGGAGTCGAAGACCGAAGGCTGCCCGCCCATCGGCCCGGAGCCCTCGATGCCCCCCATGAAAACGTTCACTCGGCCGGTGGCGCCCGCCCCCGACGCTGCGGCCAGTCGTGGTGACCCGTTGATGGCCATCCCCTCGGCCATCGGCGGTGCCGACGTGTCGCAGACGATGTACCGGGACCCCGGGAAGCACTCGTGGAGCTTGAACAGGACCGAGCCGCGGCCGGTGTCGGGCGCCTCGATGAGCTGACCTCCGCCGAGGTAGTCCAACAGCTCGGAATCGACCGGCATCCCGCCGCCCGGCCACTGGACGACCGGCATGTTCGCGATCACGTCGTTCGTCACGATCGTGAGGTCGCCGGCGTCGGCCGCCGCTTGGACGTCGTCCGCCGATCCGAGCAGCGTGGGCGAGCCCGACCACGTCACCTCGTGGATCCGCCAGGCCGGGCTGTAGTCGTCGCGGCCGGCTCGCTCGAGAGCACGGTGGGCTGGCCGTCGGCGCCGTTGGTGAACACGAAGGCCGCGCCTGCAGCTCCGGCGCCCGCCAGACTCGCGATCTTCGGCACGAAGACGAGGCCCTCGCGACCTGCATAGGTCTCATCGGACGCGTCGGTACGGATGTACCAGGCGTCCCCACCGTCGACGACGGCCGGGTGCAGCCGCAGCCGCACCCACCCGAACGCGCCCTGCCAGTCCGACGAGGTGAGCGCGTGGTCGATCACGTCCCCCACGATCGGAGTACCTTTCGCCGCCTGCGGAGACGCCGTCGGCGATCGCGTCGCGGCCGAGCCGCCTTCGTCGTCGTTGCCGCACGCGGCCAGGATCGCCGGCAGTGACGTGGCCGCAAGCCCCAGTCCAACGCCCCGCCGCCCTGCGAGCGCGAAGAATGCCCGCCGGTTGAGCTGATCCCTCCTCACGAAGCACCACCTCCCTCGTTGGTTGCAACGTCACCCGGTCAAGAACGCCCCCTGCATGCCGTTGGCGACGTGGTACTTGCAGACGAACGGCACCGCGCTGGAGTCGGGAAGCGTCAGCTCGACGGTGATCGACTCGCCCGCTTGCACGTCCTCGTCGATCCCAAGCGACTCCACGCTGAGGTTGTGCAGCGCCGAGCCGCCGTTCGTCACGGTGACTTTGAGACTCTGGCCGCCACCGGCCTGGACGCAGGTCGGGGAGAACGCGAACTCGCTCGCGTCGAGCGTGATCGCCCCCCCAGAGACCTCCCCCGTGCCGGCGCCACTCGTCGCATCCGCGGAGACGTCGCCGTTGCCGGCGGAACACGCGGCCATGGTCAGCGCGAGCGCCGCCGCGGTGGCGAGCACCCGACCGGTCATCTTGACTGCACCTCACCTCCCATCGCGCGCGATGAAGCGCCTTCTTGCACGGACGCAGAAGGGCGCGCCCGATTCCCAGGGATGTCATCTGGGCCATCGCTCAGGGCTTCACGTCCGGATAGCTGCGTTCGCCCGCCCTGATCGCAACGGTGAGATGGTTCTCGATCGGCGGGATGGGGCACCGCCATCCTGGGTTGTACGCGCAGTAGGGGTTGTACGCGTAGTTGAAGTCGAGCAGCGTACGACCGTCCCCGAGTGTCAACGCCGGTCGAAAAATGGGCAGAATCGGCCGGTTGAATACTGAGCAGCTACGGACTCTCTGAGCCCATCACCTCCTTTCCCTTGCCCTTCAGCCGGTAGCTCTCTCCCTTGAGGACCATGACCTCGGCGTGGTGCACCAGACGGTCGACCAGGGCGGCAACGGCGACGGGGTCCCCGAAGATCTCGGCCCAGGCCGAGAAGCTCTTGTTCGAGCTCACGATCATCGATGACCGCTCGTACCGCGAAGAGATCAGGGCGAAGAACAGGGCGGCCGCCTCCGGGTCGAACGGGATGTAGCCCACCTCGTCACAGATGAGCAGGGGGATCCGGCCGAGGCGCTCCAGCTCCTCCTCCAGCCTGCCGGCCCGCTTGGCCGCTGCAAGGCGGAGCACCCATCCCTGGGCCGTGGCGAAGGCCACCCGGTAGCCCCTGCGGGCAGCCTGGACCCCCAGCGCGATCGACAGGTGGGTCTTCCCGGTCCCCGGCGGTCCCAGGAAGATGACGTTGGTGGCCTCCCGCAGGAAGTCCAGCTGCGCGAGATGGCTGATGGCCTGGCGCTTCACCGAGCGCTGGAAGGAGAAGTCGAAGTCGTCCAGGGTTTTCACCTGGGGGAACCGGGCCGCTTTCACCCTGGCCGCCCCGCCGTGGCTCTCCCTGGAGGCCACCTCCTCCCCCAGGACCTGCACCAGGTAGTGCTCGTAGTCCCATCCCTCCTCCCTGGCTCGTTCGGCCAGTGATGCCGCCAGGGCCGCCACCCGAGGAGCCTTCAGGGCTCGAGCCAGGAACGCCACCTCCGCACCCGAGCCGCTCACCTGGCCACCTCCTCGACAGAACGGCCCTCTGAGAAGCCCCAGGAGCCGTTTTCGGAGGCGGGATCGACATCTTGGTCCACGACACGAGCTGGGGAGATGCCGAACGCCCGGTCGTAGCGGCCCAGGTCGACCACGGGGACCTCGACATCGCCGCCCCGCAGGCGGGACCTCGCTTTCCTGGCCAGGCGGAGGGCCCGGGCATGGGCAGGCGCCAGCACCACATCAGCGGGCACGTAGCTCCTGGCGTGCCGGGCGATCTCCTTGCCTTCCAGGTGCACGATCACCTCGGCCGGGGAGATCCTGACCCCGAGCCTGCGCCCCGAAAGGCCGGGAGGGACGGAGTAGTCGACGTTCCCGACCCGGATGAACCCGTCCTTAGTGACCCGGACCTCGGTGCGACGATCGACGTCGGGGAGGAGATCGGGCAGGGCTTGCAAGTACCCCTTCTCCACCATCCATGCCTCGCCGACCCTTGCGCCGACCCGTCGGTGATGACGGCGGTAGGCGACCTCGGTCGTCCAGTGATCGGACTGGGCCTGCAGGTCGGCGAGGCTGGCGAACGTGCGGAGCGGCAGGAACGAGGTCTCCAGGTACCCGTTGGTCCGCTCCACCTGGCCCTTGGACTCGGGCTTGCCAGGCTCCAGGACGATCACCTTCAACCCCAGGTGCCCGGTGAGGGCGGCCACTTCGGGGTGCAGGACAGCCGTCCGGCCCTTGCCGGTGGCCACGATGGAAGAGTCGTTGTCCACGGCGATCGCTTCCGGCACCCCGCCCAGGCGCTCGAAGCACCGCAGGAGGGCGGCCAACAGGTCGGCCATGGTCATGGAGAAGCTGTACACCACGGCGTGTGCGGCCGAGTGGGGAAGGGTCATCACCCACCCGAACGCCTCCCTGGTCGCGCCCTTGCCCACCGGGATGTGCTGCCCGGTGTGCCACCAGTCGCCGTGGGAGAGCTCCCCGGGGAGGTAGCTCGTCCGCTGGAAGGCCCGGGCGGCCAGGAACTGGGGTCGGACCTCGCCCAGGTGGTCCTTCAGGATCGTCCTTCCGCCCGGGTACCCCCGCCGGCGGAGGTGCTCCAGGATCACCGTGGACGCGACTTTGGGGTCGCTTCCAAGCATCGCCGCGATCTCGTCCTTGTAGGGGTCGAGCATGGAGGGCCCCGCAGCCCTGGCGTAGGCGGGCGGGTCCGAGAGCTTGAGCAAGCGGCTCACCGTGTTGCGGCTCATCTTCAACCGTCTGGCGATGCCCGCTTGCGGGAGGCCTTCGCGGTGGAGCCGGTGGACTTCGGCCCAGTCGTGCACTGAGTACACCCCTTCCTCCCCTCGGGTCGTGGTTGGCCCGAAGAGTCGGTCGAAAACGACCAGTAGTGGTGGAACTGCTCAGTTTTCGACCGGCCAGATGTGCTCAGTCTTCAACCGGCGACGACATACGTCGCCCTGTCGCCTTGTCGACAGTCTCGACGTACCCGTTGAAAACCACAGTCTCAAGCTTCCCCAAGCGAGCTGCTTCGAAGAGCTCGTGAATCGTCCGCAGGCTGACCTGAGACACGAGAGAGGCGTAGAGGGCCTTCCGCTGAGTCATCGGACGGGAAGTGGAAAAAATCTCATCTTTGGCCTTGACGTACCTCCGTGACGCCACCTCGGGGATAAGCTCGTATGGCGGCAGCGCGTACTCAATGACCAGCTGCTTGGATTCCGGAACGAAGGCCATCTTGAACTGCTGTGGAAACCCCTCTGGGTACGAGCTGGCTCGAAGGACTTCGCTGAAATACCAAACGACGGCCGATGGATCGTCTGCTTCGAATCCCGCATGGATCTCGTCGACTTCTCTGTGCTGCCGCGCGATCTCCCGATTGAGGTCCTGCTGAGCGCGCTCGTGCTCCTTTTCCGCACTTGCCAGAAGAGCGATTCGCTCCTGCTCTCGGCGCTCCCATGCCTCAGCTGCGGCAGCATGTTGAGTGCGGGCTGCCAACACCTCCTCCGCATGGCGCTCCCTCCAACCGCGCCGTAGCCGAACGATTCGGGATGGCTCTTCCGGCAGAATCAGCGCCGGGGGGAGCTCTGGAGCCGGGAGGTCCTGAGCTTGAAAGGGCTTGCCCAACAATGGCGCCTTCAAGTCTTCAAACTCAAGGTAGTCGTCTCTATCAAGCGTTCCCTCGAGAACGGTCTCAAGCTGAGTCACGTAGTGTTGGAGTTGTTCGTTCTTCAACGCGGCTTCGGCGATTCTCGACTCTGTGTACAGGCGCTTCCTCTCCTTCTCCTCCAGTGCTTGACTCCGCTCAAACGCCAACTGGGCCCGTTGCGCCTCCTTTGCGGCTGCATTCACTTGCCTGGTAAGTGCCATCGGAGGAACCTGATTCTTCTTCCGGCAGTTCGGGCAGCGGAAGAATCCTTCCCCGGGCCCGTAGAGGGAAATGAGATTAGCGCACCGACGGCAGGGGACGAACCGGACGAACGTCTGACAAGAGCGGCAGCGGTAGCCAGCGGAGCCGTCCGGGATCCGTTGAGCAGACTCGCACTGCGGACACACTACGTCTGCCATGGCTCACCTCCTGATCTCGACAAAGATGAAGCCTCTTCCCGCTGGCGGTCAAGGCGCGGCGGCGAAGTCCAGAAGGACCAGCCCTCATGCAGGAATTCGGTGGACACCATCTTCAAGGGCGGACTTCGGCGCGATGGAGGTGGCCGGCCAGTCCCTTTGGTGACTAGAATCCTGGTCATGAGCGAGACGCTGCCGCTTGCGGAAATCAAGGCCCACCTGTCCGAGATCGTGGACAGGGTCGAAGGCCACCACGAACGGGTCACCCTCACCCGAAACGGCCGGCCCGCGGCCGTGCTGATCAGCCCGGATGACCTGGAGGCGCTGGAGGACACGCTGGACCTGCTGGCCGATCCGGCAGCGCTGGCAGAGATCGAACGGGCTCGCCAAGACATCGCCAGTGGCAAGGGAATCCGAGCCGACAAGCTGGGGGCTCGCTACCCGAAGAAGGCGTGACCCGATCCCTGTGGGGATCATCGTTGCCCCCACAGCGGAGCGGAGCCTAGCTCGATTGCCGGAGAAGGTTGCTGCCGCCATCGTCGAATTCATGCTGGGCCCGCTCCTCGAGGAACCAACCCGCGTGGGGCACAGGTTACGGGGGGACCTCGAGGGCCTCCGGGTCGCTCGGCGAGGGTCGTATCGCGTCATCTACGCGATCAACGAGCGCGCCAAGGAGATCCACGTGCTGCGGATCGATCATCGGGCCGACGTCTATCGCCCAGGCGCCCTCAGTCCCAGATAGAGACGATGACCGAGGCGATCACCAGCCCGACCAGGTGATATCCGGCCGCGACTGCGAACCACGTCAGGGGCTGCTCCTTCTTGGGATCGAAGATCCCCGTTACGAACAGGACCGCGGCGGAAATGCCCAACCCGACGACCAGGCCCAGAACGATGCCGTCGGCGAACGTGTCGGAGCCCGTGGACTTCGCAATCATGCCGACGGCGAGCGAGGCGAGGAGGCAGGTGATCAGCGGACCGATGTACAGGGCCGGACCCGGGCCGGGCTGGTCCTCGGTCGTGTCCCAACCCATCGAGCGCTGCCAGGCCTTGCCGAAGGTCACCTGCGCGAACCAGAGGGCTCCCAGCGCGAAGTAGGCCACCCCTCCGAGGATGACGGCGAGCCAGTTGAGATCGCCGAGGACGTCAAAGCTCATGCTTTCCCCCCTTCCCCGACCAGCGACGCAACGATAGCTTGACTCGCTGTGGCACTCAAGCCCGTACATGGTGCGCCGGTCCGCCGAGTAACCTCGGGTCGCCATTGCGACTAGCATGGCCTGCGGTGCTGATCGAAGAGACGGTCACCTACCTCGAGATGACATCTCCGGACCAGCTCGTGCCCGGCTCGCCAGCGCCCACTCCCGTGGAAATCGAGCGACTGGATGAAACCTCGACCGAAGCGCTCCGTTCGACATACGCGCGGATCGCGGGGCCTCTTGGATGGATCGACCGGCGAGACTGGCCCGAGGAGAGGTGGAGAGAGCTGATGTCTCGTCCGGGGTTCGCCGCCTGGGTGGCGCGAGCAGGGGGCGAGGTGGCCGGAATGGTGGAGCTCGACGTTGCCCCGGACGGTGATGTCGAGATCGCTGTCTTCGGCCTCGTCCCGGAGTTCGTGGCCAAGGGCTACGGCGGTCACCTCCTGACTCGAGGGACCCTCCTGGCATGGAAGGCGAAGACCCAGCATGGGATCCGGACGAAGCGGGTGTGGCTACACACGTCCTCCCGCGATCATCCGCATGCGAGACGAAACTACGAGCGCCGCGGGTTCCGTCCGTTTCGCACGGAGCGCAGGCAACGAGAGATCCCCGATTGACCGGTCCGGCTGTCCTCAGAAGTGCCGCACCTGGGACAGGAGTTGCGTCAAAGGGCGGCCGGCCGTAGTGGCAGCCCATCCCACGACATCGAGGCGCGGGCCGATCAGGACCAGCACGCGCCCCTCGCGAGCTCGAGCCGGCCGCATCCCGCGGTCCACGCGCCAGCCCCGGGCGGCCCCGGGCAACAGCGCAGCCGACGGCGCGATCAGCCTGTTCGCCCCCCTGGCGCGCAGACGCCTGGCCTCCGCCCGGCAGGCAGGATACGTCGAGAGCCCGCCGGTCAGGACATCGACCGGGAGCCGCGGTCGTGCGGCCTGAGCGTCGTCCACCTCGATCGCCCAGAGCCCCCGGCGGATCGTCACCACGTCATCGGGGTCGCGGATCTCCTCGTGCCGCAGGAATTCCGCCCAGGCGCCGTCCGGCGTGTCGGCGAGGTAGTGCACCGGTCCTTCCCCCTCGTCGTGCCATCGGCCCGGGGGCTGTCGATCGGTCTCCCACAGGAACGGGAACCGGTCGTCCACGTGCCGGAACCCGATCACGTGGCGGAGGCGTAGACGAGGTCCCTGGCCAGCGCGAGCACCCGGCGGGGCCCGGCGGCGTCCGGGACCCATCCGGCCCGCAGGAAGTCGGCGGGGGAGCGGCGGCCGAGGGCCGACCGCTTCCGGTGGAACCACCGGCGGATGCCCACGTCGTTGTAGGCGCCCGCCAGATAGCCGGTCAGGCGGGCGAGGAAATGCAGCCGCTCGGCGACCTCGTCGGGGGTGGCGCGGCTTCCCACCGCGTACCGCTTCACGCTGGTCTCGGAGACGCCGAGCAGTCGCGCCAAGAGCTCGGATCCCAACACCTCCTGCACGGCTGGCCACTCGGACCTGGGGACCGGGGATTCCTCCAGCGCCTCCCGGAGCCCGCGGAGCACACCGGCCAGGTCGGCGGCCAAACCGGGGATCAGAAGCGGAAGGGCGGCGGCCTCCCCAATGCCGGCGTCCCTCACGCGGGCCGCCACACGCCGCACGGCGTCCTCGTCCAACCGCTCGATCGGCGCGTCCTCCTCCCGAAGCAGGCCCATGGCCTCGGCCTCCACGAGGAGGAAGGCCGCCTCCACCGCCGACTCGCGGTCTCTGAACGGCTCGTGTATGGATCGAATCCGGACTTGTGACACGCTCCAATTATAGGCCGACCTCCGGCTGAACGGCCTTTCAGGCGGGCAGACGGGGGCGGCCGCGACAAGGTAGAACGTCATCTATGGCATCCCTCATCCCCATCTACCTCGAGATCGGGCAGCGGCGGGTCTTCGCGGGCGCGATGCTCTGGGCCGGCTGGTGCCGGAGCGGTCGAGACGAGGATCTGGCGCTCCAGGCGCTCCTCGACTACGGGAACCGCTACAAGGCGGCGCTCGGGAGGGCCGGCCGGGCGTTCCAACCCCCTACCGACGTCTCCGCCCTAGAGGTGGTCGAGCGGCTCCAGGGGAACGCCACAACCGATTTCGGCGCGCCGGACAAAACTCCCTCCGCCGACGAAAGCCCGCTCGACGAGGGAGAGGCGAAACGCCAGGCGTCGATCCTCCGGGCGAGTTGGTCCGCGTTCGACCGGACCGCCAAGGCCTCGATCGGGGCCACGCTTCGCAAGGGTCCCCGAGGGGGAGGGCGCGAGCTCCACGCGATAGTCGATCACGTGCTCGGAGCGGAACGCGCGTACCTGTCCCCAGCGGGCGGCGTGTACCGCGCCCCTCCGGGTGCCGATGGGGCGACCGAGATGGCGGGCGTGCGCCGGGCTCTCCTCAAGGCTCTCTCGGCGAGGGCTAGGGGCAAGCCGCCGCCGCGTACGCCTCGTTCGGGGAAACTCTGGGCGCCCCGGTACGTGGTCCGGCGCTCGGCCTGGCACGCACTCGATCACGCCTGGGAGATCGAGGACCGGGCGCCCTAGACCAGGCTGTCGCGCCAGGCGCGATGCAGGTCCGCGTACTCGCCGCCCGAGCCCAGCAAGTCGCTCGGCGTGCCGTCCTCGATCACCCGTCCGTCGTCCAGAACGAGCACGCGGTCGGCGATCTCAACGGTGGAGAGCCGGTGGGCGATGATGACGGCCGTGCGGTCCGCGAGGACCGTCCGAAGGGCCCGCTGCACGGCGCGCTCGCTCGGCACGTCCAGGGAGGAGGTCGCCTCGTCGAGGATGAGGACCGCGGGATCGGCCAAGAATGCCCGGGCGAACGCAACAAGCTGGCGCTGCCCCGCGGAGAGCCGGCTGCCGCGCTTCCCGACATCCGTGTCGTAGCCGTCCGGCAGGGCCCGGATGAAGACGCCGGCGCCGATGGCGCCGGCGGCGGCCTCGATGTCGGCCCTGGTCGCGTCCGGCCGGCCGAAGACGATGTTCTCGGCGACCGTTCCGGAGAACAGGAAGTTCTCCTGGGTCACCATCGCCACCACGCGACGGAGCTGCTGCTCGGTGAGCTCCGGTAGGGACCTCCCGTCGACCGTCACGCGCCCCTCGTCGGGATCGTAGAAGCGGGCGAGGAGGCGAGCGATGGTGGTCTTCCCGGCTCCGGTCCGCCCCAGCAACGCGACGGTCTGTCCAGCGGGCACCGTGAGGT
>JACDCJ010000200.1 GCA_013817655.1 Actinosomnolentus pattersoniae (SeqCode) | reverse complement strand
GCCCTGTAGGGCGCGGAAAGTCGAGTTCGCGGGTGGCGCAACCCAGTAGCATCCGCCGGTGCTCTTCTTCCTGATCTACGCCGTCGCCCGGAGGCTCGTTCGGACGTTCGCGGGAACGCCGACGGTGGCGGCGCTCGAGATCGAAAACGCCGTCCTCCGTCACCAGGTCGCCGTCCTCCGGCGAAAGGCGGGCCGGCCGCGGCTGCGACGGAGGGATCGCGTGTTCCTCGCGGCGGCGAGCCGGCTTCTCCCCAGAGACCGATGGTCGTCGCTCCTGGTCACGCCCCAAACCCTGCTCCGGTGGCATCGGGAGCTCGTGAGGAAGAAGTGGACCTATCGCAAGCGCCGGACCATCGGACGCCCGCCGCTCGATCCCCAGATCAGGGACCTGATCGTTCGTCTGGGGCAGGAGAACCCGAGGTGGGGATGCGTCCGAATCCAGGGCGAGCTTCGCAAGCTCAGGATCAGGGTCGGAGCAACCACCATCCGCACGATCCTCAGACGAGCTGGCCTCCCTCCGGCTCCACGAAGGACCGGCCCATCATGGAGCGAGTTCCTCCGAGCCCAGGCCCGAGGAATCCTGGCGATGGACTTCTTCACCGTGGAGACGGCGTGGCTCCGCACCTTGTACGTGCTGTTCGCCATCGAGGTCGGGTCCAGGCGGGTGCACATCCTCGGCGTGACTAGGCACCCCCACTCGGCGTGGGTGACCCAGCAGGGACGAAACCTGGCGGTCGGCGAGCGGCTTCGGGGCGTCCGGTTCCTGATCCGCGACCGGGACACCAAGTTCTCTGGCCCCTTTGATGAGGTCTTCCGCACCGAGGGCGTGAGGATCATCAAGACCCCAATCCGCTCCCCGAAGGCCAACGCCTTCGCCGAGCGGTGGGTGCGCACTGTCCGGCAGGAGTGCCTCGACCATGTGCTGGTGTTCGGCCGCCGCCATCTTGATACCGTCCTCCGAGAGTACTCGGCGCACTACAACGCCAGACGTCCACACCGCTCGCTGGCGCTCCTCCCGCCGGACGGGCCCGGTGAGGCCCGGGCATCCCCAGTGCCCTCTCACGTCGGTCGCAGGGACGTCCTGGGCGGGCTGATCCACGAGTACCATGCCCTCGCGGCATGAGCGAGGGTCTCCTTGACCAGCGCAGATGACCCCCCGGTGCAGCGAGCATGCTCAATCGAGCAGCCCTGATCCTTCGGTACAGACAGCCCTTTGTCGATTGGATCAATGCCGCCGATCCTTCTCCCTCATCGCACCCTCTGACGTTGGCCGAGGTGAACCAAGAGCACACCGTGTACCTCGTTGAGGTCGAAGATGAAGACGAGCTCGCAGGCTGGCTCGCCCGTCATCACGAGGAGCTCTTCGAAGAAGAGCTGAACGGGTGGTACACGGATCCGAAGCTGTGGCCACAGGATCGGTCGCTCAAGAAGCTGCAGGAGTGGTGTTCGTTCGAACTCCACACCGTCGTGGTGGACACGGGTGAGGCTCCACTTGAAGACGATGAGTTCCAAGAATGAGCCGTGCTGTGCGACTCGCCACCCGCGGATAGAGTTTTCGACCCCCACAGGAGGCCCACCGCCGCCTGGCCGCAGACCAGGCCCGGGAGCTCGGCCTGCTGGACCCGGATGGTCCCGGGTCCTGGACCCATCCCCACCCCGACCGGATGCTCCATGCCGACGGGAAGGTCCTCACCCCCCTGTTCAAGGCCAAGCCAGGCGAGCGCAAGGTCGACCGGACCACCGGGGAGATCCGGGAACTCAAGGCGGAACCCGACGGGTCCCTGCACTTCGAGGGAGACGGGGAGACGGCGTGGGGGACGAAGTTCGTGCTGGTGGCCGCCCGGACCGAGAACGAGCACGGCCGGATCATTCTGGATGTGGAGTGGGTCCCCAAGCCCGGCGGGGAGGCCAAGACCGCCATGGACTGCTTCGTCCGGCTTGCCCCGCACGTCCCCGGGGCCCAAGGGGTCGTCTACGACACCGCGCTTCGGGGGGCCCACCACCAGGTGCTCCTCCGGCACCTGGGGCTCCTCCCGGTGAACAAGGTCACCGCGGCTCGGAAGGGAGCCTCGAAGCCACGACGCTCCCAGGGCCGTCGTGAGGAGAAGACCGTCCACGTGGAGGACAAGGAGGTCCACCTCTCCGACGGCTCGGCCCGGACGGTGCGTCTCTACGCCCGGGCTGGGGCCATCGGCCTGGGGGAGTTTACCTCCAGCGGGGACCTAGCCTTCGTTCTTCTGACTCGAATCAGGACCCACCGGACGAGGGACGGGAACGGACGATACCGCTGGTACAACGACTACGCCCTGCCGGAGACCTACGGGGGCGGGCAGGTCACGGTCCGCCTGCACGGGAAAGACGAGGATGTGGCCCGTCGGTTCAACCGCACCGAGAACGTCCGGGTCATCCCGCCATCGAATCCGGACTTCCCACGCCTCTACCACAGGCGGAACGACGCCGAGTCGATCAACCGTGGGGTGGTGGACTCTCTGTACCTCGGACGAGCCCACTCCGTGGGCCATGCCCGCCAGGTGGTGAACCTCCTCGGGTACGCATTGATGGTGAACTCCCTCGCCCTCCACCTGCACCGGGCCCGAGAGTCTCTCTCGCCCGCGGCCTGATCGGCTCTCATTCCCTCGACGGGCACAAGCTTCCTTCGGCATATCCAACGAAGTCCTCGAGACCCCGCTCGCCCCTGCGACGCCCCAAGACACCCCGTAGACTCAGACCGGTGGAGCGTGGAAGGCATGGTCAGAGGCATTGTCTGCCAGTTTTTCTGCAACCCCCGCCCTCGTAGCTCAGTGGATAGAGCAACGGTTTCCTAAACCGTGTGTCGGAGGTTCGATTCCTCCCGGGGGCACATCGTCTTGTCGTGCTTCGGGTGATGCTTGACGTTCCGGCGTCACCTGATCCCTGACGGAGTTCCGGTTGATCCACGACACCGGCTCCGGCTGATGCTTGACGGTGGCTCCGGCTGATGCTTGACACCTCAT
>JACDCJ010000057.1 GCA_013817655.1 Actinosomnolentus pattersoniae (SeqCode) | reverse complement strand
GCATCCCGTTCCTTGCCGTGCCGGGCGTCGCCCTGGGCCAAACGGGCGTGGAGCGGATCCTCTCCTATGACGTGGATCTGGAGGTCCGCCGGGCTGGATCCCTCCTGGTCGTGGAGCGCATCGACTACGACTTCGGGGCGGTCGAGAAGCACGGGATCTTTCGCGACATCCCCGTCCGGCTCACCTTCGACGATCGATACGACCGGGTGTACCCGGTCGAGGTCGTGTCGATCGAGGGCTCGCCGGGAACGCCCGACGAGTACGAGCTGGAGAACGTCGACAACCTGCTGCGGATCAAGATCGGCGATCCCGATCGAACGATCTCCGGCCGGCACGTCTACACGATCGTCTACAGCGTGGAAGGCTCCCTGAACGGCTTTCCGGGTCACGACGAGCTGTACTGGAACGCCGTCGGAGCGTTCTGGGAAGTCCCGATCGAGGCGGCCACGGTCGAGGTCAGGGCGCCGGGGTCGTTCACGCAGACCGCATGCTTCGCGGGGCCGACCGGCTCCACCCTCACCTGCTCGGGCAGCGAGGTTGACGGTTCGACGGCCTCCTTCACCCAGGCCTCCCTGAACCCTCTCGAGGGCCTCACCGTGGTCGCCGGCTTGCCGAAGGGCATCGTTCCGGCCCCGAGTCCCATCCTGGAGGAACGATGGACGTTGCAGGCCGCGTTCTCGCTCACGCCCCTCTCGCTGGGGCTCTCGGGCGGTCTCCTCCTCCTCCTGTTCGCCTTGCTCGGCCGCCTCCAGTGGCGGACGGGCAGGGATCGCCGCGCGGTCGGCTCGCCGGTTGACGTCGCTTACGCATCTGCGGAGGCCGATGGACAGGCCGTGCCGCTGCTGGAGAGGGCCAGGTACCCCGTCGAGTACACGCCGCCCGATGGCCTGCGGCCGGGTCAGGTGGGCACGCTTCTCGACGAGGTGGCGAACCCGCTCGACGTGACCGCCACCATCATCGACCTCGCCGTCAGGGGGCACGTCCGCATCGAGGAGATCCCCAAGAAGGGGTGGTTCGGCAAGCCCGATTGGCGGCTCGTGAGGCTGGCGAGCGACGACGAACTCCTTCCCTACGAGCGGCTTCTGATCGATGGGGTGTTCGAGGACTCGGCCGCCGACGCCGGCGAAGAGGCGCTCCCGACCGCCCTCATGTCCGGCCTTCGGAAGCGCTTCGCCGATCGCCTCAAGAAGGTCCAGGAAGCCCTGTACGTGGACGCCGCCGAGCGGGGGTGGTTCTCGGAGCGCCCCGACAAGGTGCGCCAGAGGTGGATCGGGCGCGGGTGGATCCTGTTCCTGGTGGGGGCGGGTCTGGTCTGGCTGGCTGCCGCCAGGACGCATCTCGGCCTGGTTCCGGTCCCGGTCGCGCTCAGCGGACTGCTTCTCGTTTGGGGGGCAAACCGCATGCCCCGTCGGACGGTGAGGGGGACGGGCTTGGTGCGCCGGGTGCAGGGTTTTCGAAGGTACATCGAGACGGCGGAGGTCGAGGAGGCGCGTTTCGCGGAGCGGGAGAACCTGTTCTTCCGGTACCTTCCATTCGCGATCGTCTTCGGTTGCACGGAGGGGTGGGCCCGAGCCTTTCGAGGACTGGAGGGACAGCCGATCTCGAACGGATGGTACGTCGGGAGTGGATCGTTCACGAGCCACGGGTTCGCGTCCTCGATCGACGACTTCACCGTGACCACTGCGGGGACCATCTCCTCGACTCCCTCGGGGTCCGGGTCGAGCGGTTTTGGGGGAGGCGGCTCGTCCGGAGGGGGCGGCGGGGGAGGAGGTGGCGGGTCCTGGTGAGCGAATTGAGTGGCAGGCCCGCCGACCGCCGCGGCGACGGATGCGAGAGTGAGTGACGGGGAGGAGGGACGGATGGCAACCAAGGACAAGGGCGGCAGCAACGTGAAGAAGCAATCGCAGAAGAGCCTCAAGCAGAAGCGCGAGGCGAAGAAGGCGAAGAAGGCCTCCAAGTAGCCGGGATCGGTCCCGCCACTCCGCGCTTCGGCGCGAGCTACTGGCCTTCCTACAGCGGGCTGCGCATGTGGCAGGACTTCCGGCCGAAGGAGATCGCGCGCGACCTGCGCGGGCTCGGGGAGGCCGGGGTCGAATGGATCCGTGCCTTCCTGCTCTGGCCGGATTTCATGCCTTCGAGGGAAACGGTGGACCGGGCGATGATCTCCCGGCTTCGCGCCTTCCTCGATCTGGTCGAGGACTCCGGCCTGCGTCTTCAGCTCGTGTTGCTGGTCGGGCACATGAGCGGAGAGAATTGGACCCCTCCGTGGCTCCCGGACCCCAGCCGGCTGTACGAGGATCCGGAACTTCTCTGGGCACAGGAGCTGTACGTCGGAACGATCGTCGAAGTGGCTCGGGGCGCCCCCTGCCTCGACGCATACGGGCTCACGAACGAGATCGATCGCCTGGCCGGCCCCGCGCCGTCCGACGTCGTCTCCCCGTGGGCGGATCGGCTCTACCGGCTGGTGAAGAGGCTGGATCCGAGCCGCCCCGTGCTTCTCGGTGACGGCGCCTGGTATGTGCTCGGCGAAGACAGCGGCTTCAGCCCGGGGACGCCGCAGGACGTCATCGCCCCGCATCTTTACCTCTCGGACGAGGATCCCGAGCGCCTGGTCGCCGGCCACGCGCTCGCCGTGGCGACGGCGAAGGCTCTGGCCGGCGGTCGAGAGGTATGGCTGGAGGAGTTCGGCGCGGCCCACAGCGTCTTCGGCGAGGAGCAGATCGCCGAGTGGGCGGGTCGGGTCGTCGAAGAGGTCCGCCTGGCGGGCGCGGAGCGGATCTGCTGGTGGTGCGGCCTCGACTTCACCACCGCGGGCGAGCGCCCCTACGTGCACCATGCGTTCGAGCTGAGCTTCGGCCTGCTCCGAGCCGACCGGTCCCAACGGCCGGTGGCCCACGCGCTGCGCCGGGCGATGGACCGGCCGGTGCCCGACCTCCCCGAGGCCGGCCTCCTGGTCCCGTCCCACTTCCTGAGGCGATATCCCTTCGTCGCGGCCGACGACCGGGACCTCACCACGCGGACCCTGCGCAACGCGTATGCGGCTCTGCGGCGTCTGGGATATCGGGTCCGCGTCGTTCTGGAGGAGCAGGTCGCGGCCGACACCACTCCTTCTCCCCTCGTCGTTCCTTCGACCAGGAAGCTCCTCGCGCCGACGTGGGGCGCACTCGAGGGGCTTCCCGGCGAGGTCCTCTACTCATACCTGCACGGCGGCTCTTTCTTCCAGGGGGCCTGGATCTCCGGAGCTCGGAGCTTCTTCGGCGGTGAGCCCCGGAATCGTTACGCCGTGCCCGAGCCGCCTCCGGCGCGTCTCGTCGCGGGGGAGGAGGCATGGGACCTGCCGGCCGCAGAGGACCCTTTCGTCGGTACGCCACTGCTCATCGACCCCCGGGAGGCGGAGGTGCTCGGGACGGACGAGTCCGGCCGTCCGCTATGGCTCCGGGTCGGCCGCCGAAACCTCCTGCTGTATCCCCTCGAAGCGGTCGCTCCCACGCCGGAGGCCGTGGCGGCCGTCTACCGGCGGATGCTCCGCCCGGCGACGTAAGCTCGATTGGCGAGAGAGTGCTCGAACGTACTGGAGAGCGCATGGCTGAGCGGGAAGAGGCAACACGGGTCGAGTCGGACAGCATGGGGAGTCTCGATGTGCCGGCCGACCGGTACTGGGGGGCCCAGACCCAGCGCTCGCTCCACCACTTCTCGATCGGCGAAGACCGGATGCCGGAGGAGGTTGTCCGCGCATTCGGGGTCCTCAAGAAGGCGTGTGCGCTCGTTAACGCCGACTCGGGGCGCCTGCCGGCCGCCCGCGCCGATCTCATCGTGCGCGCCGCCGAAGAGGTGGCCGATGGAACGCTGGGCGAGCACTTCCCGCTCTTCGTGTGGCAGACGGGGTCGGGGACTCAGTCCAACATGAACGCGAACGAGGTCATTGCCAACCGGGCGATCGAGATGGCCGGTGGACGGATGGGATCGAAGGATCCGATCCACCCCAACGACGACGTCAACATGTCGCAATCGTCGAACGACACCTTTCCGACGGCGATGTACATTGCCGCCGCTACAGCGGTCGTCGAGAGCTTGCTTCCCAGCCTGCGTGCCCTGAGGGACTCCCTGGAGGCCAAGGCAGAGGAGTTCCGGGATCTGGTGAAGATCGGCCGAACGCACCTCCAGGACGCCGTCCCAATCACCCTCGGGCAGGAGTTCTCCGGCTACGTCGCCCAGGTCGACGCCGGCGTCGCCTTCATCGAGCAGGGCCTGCCCGGCCTCTACGAGCTGGCTATCGGGGGGACGGCGGTCGGGACAGGACTCAATGCGCCGAACGGCTTCGGCGAGCAGGTCGCGTCCAAGATCGCCGATCTCACGGGGCTTCCCTTCCGCTCGGCACGGAACCCCTTCGCGGCGCTGTCCTCGCACGACGCTTTGGTCATGGCCAGCGGCGCCCTGCGCACCCTCGCCACGTCCCTCATGAAGATCGCGAACGACATCCGCTGGCTCGGGTCGGGACCACGTTCGGGCCTCGGCGAGCTCGAGCTTCCCGAGAACGAGCCCGGGTCCTCGATCATGCCCGGGAAGGTCAACCCCACCCAGGCCGAGGCCATGACCATGGTCTGCTGTCAGGTCATCGGCAACGACACGGCTATCGCCGTCGCCGGCTCGCAGGGCAACTTCGAGCTGAATGTCTTCAAGCCGGTGATGATCCGGAACTTCCTCCACTCGGTGCGAATCCTCGCCGACGCATGCCGAACCTTCCGCGAATTCTGCGTGGAGGGCATTCGGCCCAACAGAGAGCGAATCGCGGAGCTGCTCGACCGATCGCTCATGCTGGTGACCGCGCTCACGCCAAGGATTGGCTACGACAAGGCGGCCGAGATCGCGAAGAAGGCGCACAAGGATGAGACGACGCTTCGGGAGGCGGCGATGGCGCTGGGCTACCTCAGCGGGGAGGAGTACGACCGGCTGGTCCGGCCGGAGCTGATGGTTCGCCCCCAGGAAGGCGCGGGGCCGGCCCCGGGTTGACGTTCACTGCGGAACGACCGGGTCGCCCACTCCGATCGTCCCGGGCTCCAGCACGTCGGCGTAGACGCCGAACCGGATGCTCTTTCCCTGCATTCCCCGGTACGCCTTGATGGCCTTCAGCGTATCGAGGTCCTTGTGCCCCGTTGAGGGGCTCTGGGTCGTGATCACGCACCGGCCGACGAAGCCCACCACCTTCACCTCGGCTTCACCGAGGCGGACCGCCGTGCCGTTCCAACGGTCCTCCTCGTGGGGCTCGCACCCTGCCACCTCCACCAGCATTCGAAAGCGCCGGGAGTCGAGCGCCTCCGGCCGGCCCGAGCGACGAGCGAGCTCCTCGGCGGACGCCGTGGAGAAGAGCGAGACGGGGGCATCGTCGTTCCCGTCACCGCGGGCGTCCACTCGGACGAGCCGTAGCGCCTGGCCGACGTAGGACGAGAACGCCTCGGCCCAGGGCCCTTCCAGCATCCGCCCGGGCACCGCGCGGCCGAAGAAGTCCGTGGTCACCCCTTGTCCTCCTCGGCTTACATCCCCCTCGACGATCGCTCCATCGGGGAATCGAAGCTTCAACCGCTCCGATGCGGCGTCGTACTCCGGCACGATGGCCACGACGGGCCCGTGCCTTGCCGCCGTAAACAGGGTTCCGTCGGGCTCGGCGAGGTAGAAGCGGCGGTTCTCGGGCACGCCAGATCGCTCCAGCCGGACGCGATCCGGATGGAGGAGACGAAGCGACTTCACGGGTGCGACTGACAATCGAGAGACGGTACGCATTGGGCTCCACGCTACTTGACAGGGCGGTCCTGAGGGGGCTTGCTACCCAAGACCGATGGAGCAGGACTTGGACGTGGTCGCCCTCCCCCCGACCAGAGTTGAACGCCTCGGCGTGCGATCGCGGCACGTCCGGAGGCGGCTGGCCGTGGGGATCGGGACCGCACGGGGCGCGCCGGTGGGAGCCCAGCCCGGGGCGGGCGCCCTCGGCGCGGGCGAGGCCGGGCCTCACCATCTGCGGATCGTCTCCACACCGGAGGGGCCTCCGTTCGGATCGAGGGCTCCGATGGTTCCACCAGGAAGGGCCGGACCCCGTTCGATGGCGAGGTCGCCTCCGGAGACGTCACCGTGTCGCTCACCCTCGCCGGGCACAACCCCCTCACCGAGACGTTCGGGCTCGACCGGGACCGGACGATCCAGCTCTGGCTCGACCCCGAGGGCCTGCTTCATCACCAGATGGGGGCCTTCGACACCGGCGTCCAGCCGAAGCAGGTCGCGTTCTCGCCCGATGGAACGGAGCTCTGGGTGACGCCATTGGGAGAACCAGGGATCGAGGTCTACGACGCCGCCACCTTCCGGCTCCTTGGCGAGATCGAGACAGGTGATTACGGGTCCGTGGAGGTGACCTTCACGCGAGACGGCTCGACCGCGTATGTGAGCCAGATGCAGACCGCATCTGTCTTCGAGATAGATGTCGCCACCCGAACGGTTCGCCGCCAGCTGTACACGAAGAGCGCCTGGAGCAAGATCATGGCGCTCTCACCCGATGAGCGGACCCTCTACGTGGCCAACTGGTCGGGCGACAACGTCACCGAGTTCGACCTCGGAACGGGACAGGTTCGCCTCCAGATCCCCTGCGTGGACACGCCTCGCGGCCTCTACGTGACCGAAGACGGGGAGCGACTGTTCGTGGCGGGCTTCGGAGGCGGCGAGCTGCAGCGCATCGATCTGAAGGGCGGAGACTCCGAGATCCTGCTTCGAACCGGAGGCGCACTTCGACACCTCGTGGCCGATCCGGAGGCCGGTCTCCTCTATGCCGACGACATGGCGACCGACGAGGTGTTCGTGGTGGACCTCACGACGGAGGAGGCGAGAAAACTCGCCGACACCGCTTCCACGCCGAACACGATCGACCTGACGCCCGACGGCAGGGTGCTGTACGTCTCGAACCGGGGCGTCAACGGCCCGGACCTGGCCGTCCCCGGACCGGAGTGGGGGTCCGTCCTGGCGATCGACACCGCGACCGGCGAGGTCCTGGATGCGATCGTGGCGGGCAACCGGACGACCGGTCTGGATGTCTCTCCGGACGGCTTGTTCCTCGCTTACACCGACTTCCTGGACAACCGCGTGAGCATCTTCGCGATTCCCGAGTACGGCACACTCGCGAACGGCGGGGGCGGGCGGGCGGACGCGTATGTCCAGGAGATCGTCAAGTAGGTCGACTAGGGATCGGGGGCCGACGGGGCCCTCAGGAACCGGTGCCACGGCCGGCCCGCGCCACGTTGGCCGGTAGGTCGATACCAGGGGGGAGCGCGGGATCCGGGCGCGGGGCCAGGTACTGCAAGCGGACGGGCACCTCGCCCGCCCAAACGGGTAGCGTGAGATCGCCGGGGTCGTCCTTCGGGGGGCCAACGCGGATCTTCGCCGAGGCCTCCTCGAGGGAGAGCGAGAGGACGCTCGTCGCCTTCAACTCCTTTGCGGTCGGGTGGCGGGCCTGCGCCCATCGGCCGGGCATCACGTGCTCCACGATCGCTCGAAGCGCATCTGTCTTTTCATCGGCGCCCTCCACGGGATGCGCGGTGCCGAGGACCACGACCGATCGATAGTTCATGGAGTGATCGAAGACCGACCGCGCGAGGACCAGACCGTCGAGGATGGTCACAGTCACGCAGACCGGAATCCGGGCACCGAGGGCTCGAAGCATCCGGCTCGCCGAAGAGCCGTGCACGTACAGCCGGTCATGGGATCGCGCGTGGATGGTGGGAATGACGAAGGGCTGGGCGCCGACGACGAAGCCAACGTGGCAGAAGAGGGCCTCGTCCAGGATCCGGTGGATGATCGCTCGATCGTGGCTTCCGCGCTCCGGATGTCGCCGGACCGTCACCCTCGACCGGTGGTCGACCCCTGGGTGGCTGGGCACGGACCTTTCCTCCAAGTTCCCAAATGTAATGATACGATTTAGTAGTCGTGCCAACACAGTATACGATTGGCGGGAGGGGGGCGGCCTCCATCGCAGCGTCCGTCGAGCTCGGCATCAGGCGAGGGCGGCTGCCGGCGGGCGCACGACTGCCCCCGGTGCGGCGGCTCGCTCGGGACCTCCGCGTCAGCCCGGGCACGGTTGCCTCGGCCTACCGCGTCCTGCGCGACCGGGGCCTGATCCACACCCGTATCGGCTCGGGCACCACCATCAGCGCTCGGCCGCCGCTCGCCGCCGCCGCGACCCATCACGTCCCCGCGGGGGTGCGCGATCTGTCGAACGGCAATCCCGACCCCTCGTTGCTGCCCCCGCTGGCCGAGTCCCTCGGCCTGCTCGACACCCGTCACCACCTTTACGACGAGCCCGCCAGCCTCGCGGGTCTCCTCGATGTGGCTCGCCGGGACTTTCGAGGCGAAGGCGTTCCGGCAGAGTCCCTCACCGTCGTGAGCGGTGCCCTCGATGGCGTGGAACGGGTTCTCCAGGCTCATCTGCGGCTGGGTGACCGAGTCGCCGTGGAGGATCCAGCCTATGCGTCCGTCCTCGACCTGCTGGCGGCGCTGGGCCTTTCGCCCGTCCCCGTCGGGGTCGACGACCTGGGCGCCCTGCCGGGCGACCTCCACGCCGCCCTTCGCGAGGGCGCGGCGGCCGTCCTCCTCACGCCGAGATCCCAGAATCCGTTCGGGGCCGCCTTCGACGAGGGACGGGCCCGCGAGCTGCGATCGGTCCTCAGACGACATCCCGAGGCCCTCCTCATCGAGGATGACCACGCCGGACCGGTCTCCGGAGTGGAGCACGTTCCACTCGTCACCCGCGAGCGGGCGCGCTGGGCGGTTGTCCGCTCGGTCGCGAAGTCGCTCGGCCCGGACCTGCGGGTAGCTCTCCTGGCAGGCGACGCGACGACGGTGGATCGGGTCGCTGGTCGCCGGCTGCTGGGGCAGGGGTGGGTCAGCCGGCTCCTGCAGCAGGTCGTCTTGGCACTCTGGTCCGACCCGGGCATCGGTCGCCTGCTCGAGACGGCCGGGCGGACGTACGCGCATCGCCGCCGCTCGCTCCTCGATGCCCTCTCCCGTCGCGGCGTCGTTGCGCACGGCCGCTCGGGCATGAACGTCTGGATTCCGGTCCCCGAGGAGGCCGGAGTCATGCGCGCGTTGCTGAACGGCGGTTGGGCCGTTCGAGCAGGCGAGCACTTCCGGTTGCGGTCCCCACCGGCCATCCGGGTGACAATCTCCGGCCTGTTGCCGGAGGAAGCCGAGCGTTTCGCGGACGCGCTCGCGGGGGCGCTCCGGCCACGGGATCGTGGTCGCCCGGCCTGACCTCACGAGGGAACCATCTCTCCCCGGTGGGCGTCCCAGTGGACACCGCTTCCGGCGGGATCCGTGCCGGAATCGTTACGTGGCGGCGATCGCCGGGTTTCTCCGCGAGGGCACGCTCGGAGACACGACAGTCCGGATGTACGGGAGGGAGCGGGATGAGAAGCCAACCATCCAGGCGGGACCGGCAGAGGGCTTCCCGTCAGCCGCTGGTGCTTGGCGTGGCGCTTGCCCTCGCGGTAGGCATCGGCGCGGTGGGCGCCGGCTGGTCCACCATCGCGCGAGCCCGAAACTCGGATCCCGTGCCCGCGGCGGCTGGTCCGCGAGCGCCCGTGTCTTCTCCGACGGCCCCACCCGGTGTTGGCGGCGGCATGTCGCGCGATCCGGGCTCGGGCCTCGACGAGCCTCGCGGCCAGAGCCCGAAGCCATCGAGCCCGAAGCCATCGAGCCCGAAGCCATCGAGCCCGAAGCCCAAGCCGCCCGCTCTCCCCGTATCGCTTCGTCACGGCTCCGAGGGGCCGGCGGTGGAGGATCTCCAGGAACGCCTGAACGGCCTCGGGTACACCGTCACCGGCATCGACGGCGTGTTCGGCGAGGAGACCCTGCACGCCGTCGTGGCTTTCCAGAAGGTCAGTGGCC
>JACDCJ010000056.1 GCA_013817655.1 Actinosomnolentus pattersoniae (SeqCode) | reverse complement strand
ACGAGGCGCGCGGCTCCTGCCGGGCGGCGACACGCTGCGTTGGAGCATGGTCGGTCGGGAGGAGGCGATGGCCGAACCCTTCCTTCCGTTCTTCATCAGGTGGGAGGTTCCCGAGGATCGACATCCGGGGCGTGTCCCCGTCCGACACCGCGCCGAGCCCACCGGCATCGCCTGGGTGGAGGTTTCGGGAGAACGGCGCCGCCTCGCCGAGTGGCTGGGCGGCGCCGATGCCCCCGTCCGGGCCGTGGAGGGTCCGGCGGCCGTTCGAGCCGCGGGCATCGCGACTTCGCACGGTGAGCTGATCCTGCGGTAACGTTCCTCGCCACCCGGTGCTTTGAGCGAGGCGGTGGCTCAGGCGGTGAGCGTCACCGGGATCCGCACCGGGAAGAGCATCGATCCGTCCTCGGCACTCGACTCGAAGACGACAACGGTGCCCGACTGGTCCGCATCCACCGAATACGCCACGCGGGCGGAATAGTCGCCCCGGCAACCGGTTCCACACGTCGCCGTGGTGAAGGTGTTCGCGATTACCGCGCCGGTCGCGTCCAGGATCTGGATGCTCACCGTGGCCTCGAAGACATTCGCAGTCCCCGAGATGGTCACGGGGTTGTCCACCCGTTCCCCGATAAGCGGGGTCTCCACGACGATCGGTGCAACCTGGTCCTCGTAGCCCCCTCGGGTCTGGGGCTCGTCGAGCAGGATGCCGTGACCGCCGAACACCGTCACCGGCTGGCCGTCCAGCTCGAAGAGCACGCCGGTAACGGTTGGGAACTGGGTGATCGTGTACACGACCTGCGCCAGGCGCAGCGTTTCGCCGGTCGTCCCGCTAGCGTCGTCGTAGGAACCGCTCAGGTCGACCGTCGCGATCCCGTCCTCGATGACGAGGCCGTTCAGCGTGGTGCTCGGCGGGATCGCCGTTCCGAGACCGGCCGCCCGCTCGGCTTCCGTCGGGCCGACCAGGAGCGACCTGAGCGCGATGCTTCCCACCGCCGGATCGAAGGTCTCCGTCCGCCGGGTGGGGAGGAGTCTTTCGCCGTACGTGAACCAGACCTCGTACGTGAAGTCCTGGGCCGAGCCAGTCGGCGAAGTGGCCGTTGGACCTGACGGGGTGGACCCCGAGGGCGTGGAGGGCGGCGTTGAGCCGGAGCTGGATGGGGATACCGCGGGAGTGGAGGGCCGAACGGCTGAACCAGTGGGGTCGCCGCTTCCTCCGATGGGCCCGATGGAGCCGGCGCGGTTCGCACACGCCCCGAGCAGCAGTATGAGTCCGAGTCCGAGGCCGAGCAGGGTATGCCGTTTCATTCCGTCCTCCTATTGCCGGGATGTACTCGCATGCTGAGGCACCGGCGAAACCGCGGATTCACCTCGGAGTAACGTTCAGGTCACAGGGATTCGAAGCGTGAACCGGGTGCCCTCGCCGGGCTCGCTCCACACTTCGATGTCGCCCCCGAGGAGCCTTGCGTTCTCGAGGGCAATGTTCAGTCCGAGGCCGCTGCCCGGGCCCGTTCGGGCCGGATCCGCCTTGTAGAAGCGCTCGAACAGGTGGCCGAGGTGTTCCGGCGCGATGCCGCGACCCCGGTCCGACACTTCCACGAACACCCCCGTGCCGTCTCGTCCCGCCCGCACGGCCACGTCGCGTCCGCCGTGCTCGAGCGCGTTGCCCACCAGGTTGCCGACGATCCGCTCGAGCCGGCGGCGGTCCGTCTGCAGGACGGCCTCGTCCGCCTCGAGCGCCACGCGAGACTCCCAGGCGCGTGCCCGGAGCATTCCGCCGAGCAGGGAGCGGAGGTCGACCGGCTCGAGCCTAACGCTCGTCCGGCCGGCGTCCAGCCGGGAGATCTCCATGAGCTCCTCGACCAGTCGCCGCAGCCTCGAGACGTCCGCTACGAGGAGCTCCGCGGGGCGCCGCGCCTCCGGCGGCATGTCGTCGAGGTGCTCCCTCAACAGGGACGCCTCGCTAACGATCGCCGTGAGCGGGGTCCGCAGCTCGTGGGCGACGTCGGACGTGAATCTTCGCTCCCGGGCCCGGGCTTCCGTCAAGGCCGAGATCTTGGCCTCGAGCGCCTCGGCCATGTCGTTGAACGACGAGGCCCAGGAGCCGAACTCGTCCCGGCCACCCACGGGCAGGCGTGTGTCGAGCAGGCCCTCGGCGATGGACCGGGCCGCCCGGCTCGCCGTGGCGACGGGCTGGAGCGTGCGCCCGGCCACCGCCCACCCGGCTAGCCCCGATACGAGGATCACGAGGGCAAGCCCGAGGAGCAGCACGTTTCGGAGATCGGCGAGGTCCTCGAAGAGCCGCTCCTCGGAGAACAGGAAGTAGAGCTCCGCATCGACCCCGGCGTCGGGGCGCCCCCCCATTACGAGCTGCGGGGTTCCGTCCACCTCGAATCGCTGAAACCCGATCTCACCCCGCGCGACCACCGACCTGAGCTCGGCGGGGATAGCGACATCGAGCGTCGGGTTCGACGCAATGACCTCCTCCCCAAGGAGGAGGACCGCCGGCACCCCGCGCTCCCGCTGGAAGCTTTCGACGTATCCGCGAAGGCCCGGTGCTCCCCCGCTGATCGGAACCTCCGCGGCGAGCGCCAGATTTCGCCTCGTGGCCTGCTCCGCCCGGCTGAAGGAATCGTCGAGGCGGGATTCGCGAACGAGCAGGTACGAACCGGCTGCCAGGGCTGCCGCGGAGGCTCCGGCGACGATGATGAACGCAACCGTCATCCGCGTCCGCAGGCGGCTCGCGGGCACCACGTCCCGGGGCACGGGTCAGGCTTTCTCGAGCCGGTAGCCCACCCCGCGCACCGTCTTGACGAGCCTGGGATTCGCCGGGTCGTCCTCCACCTTCGCCCGCAGGCGCTGAACCGCCACGTCCACGAGGCGGGAGTCGCCGAGGTAGTCGTAGTGCCACACGCGGTCGAGCAGCACCTCGCGCGTCAGCACCTGTCCCGGCCTGCGCGCCAGCTCGAGGAGGAGCCGGAATTCCGTCGCCGTGAGCGGAACGTCCCGACCGGCCTTTCGCGCCGTGAACCCTTGTGGATCTATCTCCAGGTCACCGAAGGTGAGGATCGTCTGCGGCTCCTCGCCGGTCGTTCGGCGAAGCACGGCCCGGATCCGCGCCACGAGCTCCGGCATCTCGAACGGCTTCATCACGTAGTCGTCGGCGCCGAGCTCGAGGCCCACCACGACGTCGGTCGTGTCGGTCCGTGCGGTGAGCATCACGATGGGCACGCGGCTGTCGCGGCGGATCTGGCGGCAGACCTCGAAGCCGTCGACGAGCGGCAGCATGACGTCGAGCACGACCGCGTCGAATGGGTCACGACGGAATTGGAGAAGTCCTTCCCGGCCGTCCGCCGCCGTTGTTACGCGAAAGCCTGCCCGGCCGAGTCCGATCGCCGCGATCTCGCGGATCGATGCGTCGTCCTCCACGAGGAGCACCCGTTCGTCCATGCCGCAAGGCTACCTGGGGGCGGTCCTGATTCAGATGAGGGCGAGCTCCTTCCCGACCCTCTCGAATGCCTCCAGCGCCTCCGAGAGATCCTCCTCGGTGTGATCGGCCGTCACGATCGTGCGGACGCGCGCCCGGTCGCGGCCGACCGTGGGGAAGACGATCGCCGGACAGAAGACCCCCTCCTCCCACAGAAGAGAGGACAGCTCGACGGCTTTCACCTCCTCCCGGGTCATGACGGGCGTGATGGGGGTCTCGCTCGTCCCGGTGTCGAACCCCATCCGATGGAGGCCGTCCTTGAAGAACCTCGTTCTCTCCCAGAGCCTGTCGAAGCGCTCGGGTTCCTCCTCCATGACGTCTAGGGCGGCGATGCAGGCGGCGGTGACGGCGGGCGGCGCCGATGTGGAGAACAGGAAGGGCCGGCCGCGGTTCACGAGCCACTGGATCAGATGACGGGGCCCGGCGATGAACCCCCCCATGACGCCGATGGCCTTGGAAAGGGTTCCGACCTGGATGTCGACCCGGCCCGTCAGGCCGAAATGGTCTACCGTTCCCTTCCCGTTCTTGCCGAGCACGCCGCTCGCGTGCGCGTCGTCGATCATCATTATCGCCTCGTGCCGCTCGGCCACTTCCACGAGCCCCGGCAGCGGCGCGATGTCGCCGTCCATCGAGAAGACGCCGTCGGTGATGAGGAGCTGATGGCGGCCGTCGGCGCGGCTCTCTTCGAGAAGCCGGTCGGCCGCATCCACGTCGCGGTGGGGGAAGACCTTGATCTCAGCGCGGGAGAGACGGGCCCCGTCGATGATCGAGGCATGGTTCAGCTCGTCCGAGACGATGACGTCCTCCCTGGTGAGGATGGCCGCGACCGTCCCGGAGTTGGCGGTGAAGCCGGACTGGAACATGAGGGCGTCCTCCGCGCCCTTGAAGGTGGCGAACCTGCGCTCGAGCTCCCGGTGCAGCGTCATGGTGCCGGCGATCGTGCGCACGGCTCCGGACCCCGCTCCGAGCTCCGCCGCCGCCTTGGAGGCCGCCTCCTTGAGCCGCGGGTGGGCCGCGAGCCCCAGGTAGTTGTTCGAGGCGAGGTTGATGACGTCTCGACCGTCGAATCGCGCGCGAGCCCGTTGCTGTCCCTCGAGGACGCGCGGGCGCAGGGCTGTTCCCGCCCGCTCCAGCTCCGCGAGCTGCTCCCTCAGGTGATCGAGGCTTCCTCCGGGCATCAGTGGCTCCTCTCCTCGCCTTCCGGCGCCGCACGGTTCCGACCGTCCCGATCGTCGTCCGGAAGGAGGATGACCTTTCCCGATTGCCCCGAGCGCACGACCTCGAACGCTTCCTCGAATCGCCCGAGCGGGAACCGATGAGTTATCACGGGAGTGGCGTCGACCATGCCCGCGCCGAGCAGCGTACTCGTCTGACGCCAGGTGCGGAACAGCTCCCGGCCGGTCACCCCGTAGAGGCGTGCCTCCTTGAATATGACCTGGTCGGCGAGGTCGAGGGACACGGGGCCGGACGGCAGGCCTAGCAGGGACATCCGGCCGCCATGGGCGAGCATTCGTGTGCCCTGGTCGATGACGGCCGGGACCCCCGACATCTCGAGCACCACCGCGGCGCCGGAGCCACCGGTCGCGGATCGCACCGCTTCGACCGGGTCTTCGGCCGATGGATCGATCATCACGTCGGCGCCCATCCGTTTCGCGAGGCCGAGGCGGAACTCGTTCGGCTCCACGGCGATGACCTGGGCCGCCCCCATCGCTCGGGCGATCCCGACCGCGAAGAGCCCGATGGGGCCGCAGCCGAGCACGACGACGTCGCTCGTGGCTACCTCGGTGCCGTCCCCCGGGCCGAAGGCGGTGTGGACGGCGTTGCCGAACGGGTCGTGGATCGAGGCGACGTCGGCGGAGATCCGGGGGTCAACCTCCCAGGCATTGCGAGCGGGAAACCGGACGTATTCCGCGAAGGCGCCATCCACGTCGACCCCGAGGATCTGCATGCGCTCGCAGATGTGCGCCCTCCCGGTGCGGCACATCGCGCAGTACCCGCAGAACAGATGCCCTTCCACGGAGACGAAGGTGCCGGGCGACAGATGGTGGACCTCGGATCCCACGGAGACCACGTCGCCGGCGACCTCGTGCCCGAACGTGAGGGGCAGGTTCTTGATGCGCCCGGCCGCCCAGACATTCCAGTAGTAGATGTGCGCGTCCGTGCCGCAGATCGAGGCGGCCTGCACCCGCACCACGGCGTCGCGGGGGCCCGGCCGGGGAACCGGAACCTCGACAAGCTGCGCTCCGGGTCCCCGCCCGGTCTTTTGCAGCGCCCGCATCGTTTCCGGTGGGTCGCCCGGTGGATTCCTCACCTGACCGCGAAGGACTCCACGATCTGGTCGCAGCCGACCTCGATCTCCTCGGCGTGCTCGTCGGTGTGCTGACAGTTCAAGAAGTACTGGGTGGTGCCGTCGAACACGAGCACGAGGCGGCTCTGCACTTCCGTCCCGTCCGGCGTCATCCCCTCGACCTCGTACCGGTATCCGGGCAG
The DNA here is from genome assembly GCA_013817655.1 of Actinosomnolentus pattersoniae (SeqCode). Lineage (GTDB taxonomy): Bacteria > Actinomycetota > UBA4738 > UBA4738 > UBA4738 > JACDCJ01. The sequence goes on along the minus strand of JACDCJ010000056.1, from coordinate 4,060 downwards.
CGAGCCCATCGTGATCGGAACGGAACCCCGGAGGACTCCTCCGCCGGACTCGTTGGCGAGCCCCGCGACGGTTGAGTCGATCTCTCCCCGGTACTGCTCGATGTTGCTGGCGTCGATGGGAACGTTGATCTCGTATATCGAGAAGATGGCGGCGTTGGATCCGTCGACCCCGAAGTTCTTGCCGAACACCTCCGTCCCCGTCTGTGAGCTGAACTGCTGACCCGTGATGTCGCCCCAGTCGCCCGGGTAGTCGAACGAGATGCCCTGCGCGCTGAAGGTCTTCGTCTCCTCTCCGCCGCCAAACACTAGGAGGCCGACCACCACGGCGATCACGAGGACCGCCGCGACGATGCCGATGACGAGGGGGATCGATCGCCGGGGGCGTGGCTCACCCGAGGGCGGAGGCGGGGAGTAGCCCGGAGGGGGCGGAACCGCCGCTGCGGGTGGTGGTGGCGCCGGGGGCGGGGGAGTTCCGGCCGGTGGTGTTCCTGAGTCTTCGCGCATGGGCGACAGCCTACGGTGCTCGGGTGGGGCCGGGCAACGCGCAAAGTTCGGTGTTTCTACGGATTCCCGCACGGGTGCGCTCCTCATACGGTCCCGTTCACGGAACGGGTCTGAAAGGAGCCTGCGACGTCGTGGAGACCCTGCTGGTGGTTTGCGCCCTGGTGTGGCTCGCCGCGCTTGCTCTCGTCCTCGCGGTCCTGCGTTCAGGCGCTCTCAGAGACGAGCGAGAGGAGCGGTGGCTGCGGGAGCTTCGGGGAGAGGAAGGAATGAGGCGGCATCCTCACGTGGTCAGGCACCCCTCCACGGGGCTTCTTCCGACGATCATCGGTCGGGGGCCGGACGAGAAAGGCAACGGACCGAGCAGAGCGGTCACCTGACCGCGCTCGGCAGCTCCGGCCCGTTGGTGGCGGCGCGATACGCTACCGCCCATGGAAGACCGGACCCCGGCTGCAGGGGATCAAGAACCGCCTCTGCGCGGCCGGGGAGCACGGCCGGGTTTCGCCACACGGGCGATCCATGAGGCCGATCATGCGGGGCAGATCGCCGAACAGCCCGTTTCGCCTCCGATCTGGTTGACGTCCGACTACCTCTACGAAGGGCTCGACCACTACGCGGACGTCATCAGCGGGCGCCGGGCCGGCTACGTCTACGGGCGCTACGGGAACCCCACGCACGTCGCCCTCCACAACGTTCTGGCGTCGCTCGAGGAGGCGGAGTCGGCCTGGTCCTTCGCGAGTGGCATGGCGGCCGTCCACACCTCCCTCACCTCCCTCCTCGCCGCGGGAGACCACCTGGTGGCCCAGCGGACGCTGTACGGAGGCAGCTATTCGCTCTTCACCACCGTCTTTCCCAGGTACGGGATCGAGGTGACGTTCGCCGACGCGGAGTCGGCCGCCGTCTCCGCCGCCATCCGTCCTTCGACGCGGGTCGTGCTGATCGAGACCCTCGCGAATCCGACGTTCCGGGTCGCCGACCTACGGGGGATCGCCTCCGTCTGCGTCGATCGGGGCGTCGCGCTGGTCGTGGACAACACCGTCGCCACACCGTACCTTCTTCGGCCCCTCGAGCTTCCCGGTGTCACGCTGGTATTGCATTCGACCTCGAAGTACATCGGTGGTCACTCCGACGTCATCGGCGGGGTGGTCGCCGGAGATCGCGGCCGAATCGAAGGGATCCGCCGCCTCGCGGTGGATCAGGGCGCCACGGCGGGATCCTTCGAGGCATGGCTCACACTTCGAGGGGTCCAGACGCTCTCGATGCGGATGGCGCGCCAGTGTGAAACCGCGCTCATCCTGGCCCAGGCTCTCTCTTCCTCCCCGGCCGTGAAGACGGTCGGCTACTGCGGCCTTCCAGGCCACGGGGACCATGGCCGCGCCTCCCGGCTCTTCGGTGGCCGGGGGTACGGGGCGATGCTCTCTCTCGAGCTCGACGAAGGCTTCGCGGCGGCGGCAAGAGCGTGTGAGGCCCTGCGCGTGGCGCGTGTCGGCTCGTCGTTCGGTGGCCTCCACACGCAGGTCTGCCATCCGGCAACGACCAGTCACCGGCAGCTGCCACCAGAGGAGCGTTCGGCCGCCGGCATCGTTGACGGCCTGCTCCGAGTGGCGGTCGGCGGCGAGGACGCTGACGACCTCGTTCCCGACTTCATCCAGGCTCTCGAGAAGGCATGAGCCGGAGGAGATGAGGTTGGGAATGGACGGAACTCCGAAACCGCGGGTTGCCGTCATCTTCGGGGGACGCTCCGCGGAGCACGAGATCTCCGTCGTCTCGGCGCGGTCGGTGCTTCGCGCCCTCGATCCGAAACGACATGACGTGTTGCTCGTGGGCATCGACAAGGAGGGCCGCTGGCATCGGCTGGATGCGCTGCCGACCGGTGGGCCGGCCGGGGTCTTGCCGGCAGTGGAGCGGGACGACGGGGACGTCGTCGCGCTGTCGAGGGAGCCGGGCGACGCGGCGCTCGTTGGGAGGGACGGCAACCGCCGGGAGATCGACGTGGTGTTTCCCGTCTTGCACGGGCCCTACGGCGAGGACGGGTCGATCCAGGGGATGTTGGAGGTGGCCGGGATCCCGTACGTGGGGGCGGGCGTTCTGGCGTCCGCGGTCGGGATGGACAAGGCCGTGCAGAAGGTGCTGTTTTCGGCGGCCGGGCTCCGGGTCGTGCCCCATCAAGTCGTCCTCGAACACGAATGGGATTCGGAGGGCGATGCAGTCACCGCCCGGGTCGCCTTCCTCGGACTGCCCGTCTTCGTGAAGCCGGCGACGCTGGGCTCATCCGTCGGGATCAGCAAGGTCAAGGCACTCGACCAGCTACCGGATGCCCTCGCGGAGGCCTTTTCGTACGGTCGCAAGGTGGTTGTCGAACAGTCGGTGGAAGGGGCGCGAGAGATCGAATGCGGGGTCCTCGGCAACGACGAGCCCGTGGCCTCCGTCCCAGGGGAGATCGTGCCGGCCGGAGAGTTCTACGACTATCGCGCGAAATATCTGGAGGAGGGAACCAGGCTGGAGGTGCCGGCCGACCTTCTCCCCGTCCTATCCGAGGATGTACGGCGGACCGCGGTCGCCGCTTTTCGCGCCATCGATGCGGCCGGCATGGCGCGGGTCGACTTCTTCGTCCGGGAGCCGGCCGACATCATCGTGAACGAGATCAACACCATCCCGGGCTTCACGGAGGTCTCCATGTTCCCGAAGATGTGGGAGGCCGCAGGCATCTCGTACTCGGAGCTGCTCGATCGCCTGGTCAGGCTGGCGCTGGAGCGGCACCGGAACGAGCGGAAGCGCGGTCGTGCTCTCGGAGCCCTTTGACCTGACCGCCGGCCCGGCGGTCTTCCAAGGCGCTCTAGTCTAGAGGTGGACGACCGGACAGGTGAGGGTTCGCGTGATTCCGTCCACCGCCTGGACCTTGGCCACGACGAGCTTTCCGAGCTCGTCCATGCTCCGGGCCTCTGCGCGGACGATCACGTCATAGGGGCCGGTCACGTCCTCGGCGGTTGCGACACCCTTGATCCCCCCGACCTCCTTTGCCACCTGGGCGGCCTTCCCGACCTCCGTCTGAATCAAGATGTATGCGTTGACCACCTGCACCTCCCTGGCTGAGTGTGTGGGCCATGGTAGCGGCTATTGGTCGCCGGTCCCATACTGTGGCCGGGTGGCCGCGAACCGAAGCCCACGTGCACGACCGGATCCGGTGGAGGCCTACAAGCGGATCCGCAAATCGATGCCCCCGCCCGAGCGCGTCCTTCCGGACAAGCGGCGGAAGGCGGCCGAGCGGCAGGCGGAGCGGGAGCGCCGCGGCGAGGAGCGCTGATCCCGGATGATCGGCGGTTGGCGGCATGCGTTGTTCGCCGATCGTCGGGACGCCGGCCTCAGGCTGGCCTCGGCCCTGTCGGACCTGGCCGGATCGGACGTCCTGGTGCTGGCCATCCCGCGAGGCGGCGTCGAGGTGGGTGCCACCGTGGCAGACGCGCTTGGGGCTCCGCTCGACGTGGTGATACCCAGGAAGATCGGGGCGCCTGGCAATCCCGAGCTCGGCCTCGGGGCGGTGGCCGGGCCCGTGGAGGTG
>JACDCJ010000199.1 GCA_013817655.1 Actinosomnolentus pattersoniae (SeqCode) | reverse complement strand
CCTCCCGACGACCGTGCGACAAGGGGATCGCCATCTCGTTCACCGCCGTGACCCCGCGGGAGGCCGCGAAGGCTGTGGCCTGAAGCTGCAGCTCGCGGAGTTCATGATCGCTGAGGGATTCGTGGAACCAGCGCTGGAGGCGCCGGTTCGCCTTGCGCCGGATCACGCCCGTGGGGCGGCCGTCGGCGCCGGTGTCGACACCGTCCTCGTCCATAGCTCCGGACACACGGATGGCCGCCGTGTTGGCGAGGGCGATGTGCGAGTCGGCCCTGATGAGGATCAGAGGTATGTCCCCCAGTTCGTCGAGCTCCGCGAGCGTGGGGAGCTCCGGGCGGCTCCATCGGCTCTCGTCGAACCCGTGCGCCAGAATCTTCGTTGGCTCGTGCCTGAGCTCTTCAGCGACGAGCCCCAGCATCTCGGACCCGGACCGCGCCCGGTCGATCGGGATGCCGATCTCCGAAAGCGTCGTCCCCGTGAGATGCACGTGCGTGTCGATGAAGCCGGGCAGGATGGTGGTGCCCGGGAGGTCGACCTCGCGGTCGGCCTGGGGAGCGTCGCCCACGCCGACCCGCTCCACGTGCCGGCCGTCCACGAGCAGCCACTCTCCGGCCGCCCGATGCCCGAGCGTGTACACGCGCGAGGCCCGGTACAGCGTCTTCACGACGGCTCCACGACCGTCACGAGGCGGTCGATCGCGACTCGCGGGAGGACCTGCCGAACGCCGGAGGGCCAGAGGATCTCGAGCCCTCCGATCCCGCCCGCGCTCCCCAGGCCGAAGTGCACGGTGGGGTCGCTTCCTGACCCTAGGCTCGTGGAGCCGCAGAACACTTCGCGGAGCATGCGCACTCGCCCGACGGTGAGGATCAGCCTGGCGCCACACCCGTCCCGGTTGCTCGCGGTCCCGACCGCGCGGACCTCGAGCCAGTGCGCTCCCGAGGTGGAGGTGACGTTTCGGTACAGCACGGGCCGGCCGAACTGGTTCACGACGTAGAGGTCGACGCGTCCGTCCCGGTCGTAGTCGGCGAAGGCGACTCCCCGCCCCGTCTGCGGATCCGCCGTGCCACTGGGGGCGCTGAGATCGAGGAACCGGCCGCCGCCCGCGTTCACGAAGACCTCGTCGGGCTGCGACGGGGCGCCTCCCAGGGACCCGGCCGCCACGAACAGGTCCTCCCGCGTGTCCAGGTTGAAGTCCCAGAACGCGAGGCCCCACGTGATCGCGTTCACTCCGGCCACCTGAGTGGGTCGCTCCACTCCCGCCGCGGCCGCGACGTTGGTGAACGTCCCGTCGCCGTTGTTGCGGGCGAGGACGTTGCCAGCAATGTTCGACACCGCGAAGTCCAGATCGAGGTCGCCGTCGTAGTCACCGACCCCGATCCCCATGGCGTTCATGGCCCACCCCGCCCCCGACTCAGTCGACACGTCAACGAACTGCCAGCCTCCCCGGGGCCCGGGGCCGTCGTTCCTCCACAGCCGGTTCGGTTCGCTCACGAGCGTGAGGTAGTCGTTCGCGAGATAGAGGTCCTGGTCCCCGTCGTCGTCGTAGTCGAACCACGCAGCCTGAAAGCCGGCGCCGGCAGTCGCCTCGGGCGGCCCCAGGAGCGGAGTGCGATCCGTAAACGTCCCGTCGCCCTCGTTGTGATAGAGCCGATCGGCATCTCCCTCTCTGATAGAGCAGTCCTTGTAGTTCGTCACGTACAGGTCCAGGTGGCCGTCGGCGTCGTAGTCGCCCCACGAGGCGCTGGACCCGGCCGCATCGTCAGCGACGCCGGCCTGAGGCGCCACGTCGAGGAACGTTCCGCTCCCCGAATTGCGGTAAAGGCGGTTCGGGCCGTCGTTGATCACGTAGAGGTCCTGATCGCCGTCGTTGTCGTAGTCGGCGAACACCGCGGCCATCCCGGTGGCCACATCGTTGTCGGCACCTCGGAGGCCGGCCTGGTTGTCGAAATGGCCGGCGCCGTCGTTCACCCAGAGCTGGGCTGCTTCGTCCTGCAGGGGCACGTAGAGGTCGAGGTCGCCGTCCCCCTCGATGTCTCCCCACGCGGCTCCGGCCGAGAACTGGGCGCATCCCGCCTCACCGAGCGTGGTGTCAAGGCCGCTCGCCGCGGTCACGTCCTGGAACATCGGGACGACCACGGCGCTGTCGAGCACGTCGAACTCCAGGGTGGGGCCCGCCTCTTCTCCGATCATCGTCGCGGCAATGTGAAAGCGACCCAGGGAGGCGAACCACTGGGCCGGCGTGACCGAGAGCGTCGCCTTCGCGGTCCCCCCGGGGGGAAGGGTGACCTCCCAGCGGTGAAACTCCACGACCGGGTCACGAGGGCTCGGGCTCCATAGGGTCACGCGAACCTCGATGTCCACCTCCTCCGACCCCTCGTTGACGGTCTTCACGTCGAAGCGGAACGGAGCCCCCTGGGGCACCTCGACGCCCGCGCGCGGAACGATCTGGAGGTTCACCCCCGACGGCCCATCGGGGACCGGCGCGAGGAGGACCGCAAAGAGCCCGATGGGCATGACCGACAGCGACCGCCTAAATGGCGACCACAGTCCAAGCGCTCGAAGCACGGGTCCTCCGGGTCCTACGCGAACGCGGCGTACTGTACGGGGAATCATGACATGCAACCCGCGCCACCATCCCGTGCCGCTGGACTGGTCGCGGCCCTCACGCAAGGCCTCGCTAGGCGCGTCTAGGCGGTTCCTCCGCTCCATGTCGACGCGTCGATCGATCCGGGACTTCTCGCCCGATCCCGTGCCATATGAGCTAATCGCCAACGCTCTCGCCACGGCGAACTCCGCGCCCTCGGGGGCCAACCGGCAGCCCTGGCGATTCGTGATCGTTTCCGACCCAGAGCTGAAACGGCGCATCCGGAAGGGTGCCGAGGACGAGGAGCGGGCGTTCTACGCCTCTCGCGCCTCGCAGGAGTGGCTCGAGGCTCTCGAGCCACTCGGAACTGACTGGCGCAAGCCCTTCCTGGAGATCGCCCCCTACGTAATCGTCGTCTTCGAGGTCCATCGCGGCCCGCATGGAGAAAAGCCGTACTACCTCAAGGAATCGGTGGGCATCGCGATCGGGCTGCTT
>JACDCJ010000055.1 GCA_013817655.1 Actinosomnolentus pattersoniae (SeqCode) | reverse complement strand
GGCGTTTCAAGGACGACGTGCGCGAGGTGAGCGAGGGGTTCGAGTGCGGCATCGGCCTGGAAAACTTCCAGGACGTCCACGAGGGCGACGTGATCGAGGCCTACGAGGTGCGCGAGGTCGCCCGAACGCTCTCGTAGCGGGGCGAGGGAGTGTCCATGCTGGCGGCCGTGTGTCTCTTCGATCTCCGCATCCCCGATGTCCACTCCCTCAAGGAGAAACGTCATGTCGTCAAGACGCTGACGGCCTCGCTTCGGGGAAAGTTCAACGTATCTGTGGCCGAGGTCGATCACCACGACCTGTGGCAGCGGGCGACTCTCGCGATTTCCTCGGTCGCCGGCGAGGGGTATCACCTGAAGCGAGTGGTGCACGAGGTCGAGCGCCACGTCGAGCGATTCGGTCGCGTCGAGGTGATCGATGCGCGCACGTCCTTCCACGCGCCGGACGACTAGGGATCGAACACCGTCGAAGGGAGCCACGCCATGGCCGAAGCCGTCCGCCCCGATCGGGTGGCAGAGGAGTTCCGCGAGATCCTGGCCGAGGAGATCCCGCGGCTGAAGGACCCGCGGATTGGGTTCGTGACCATCCTCCGCGTGGAGGTCCCACCGGACCTGCGCCGAGCGGTCGTGTTCTACACCGCGCTGGGCGACGAGAAGGCCAAGCTGAGCACGCAGGCGGGACTCCGGTCGGCCCGGGCCCATCTGAGAGCGACGTTGGGCCGGCAGGTTCGGCTCAAGTTCACGCCCGAGCTCGAGTTCCGCGAGGACGTGGCGCTCGATCACGTACAGCGAGTCACAGAGCTCCTCCGCCAGATCGAGTCGGAGGGCACCGGGTCGTGACGGACGGGCCGATCCCCGCGGAGCCGGTCGCTCCTCAGCCGTCGCTCGAGGAGCAGCTCGACCGGGCGGCCGCCGCGCTTCTCGAGGCGCGGAGCCCAGCCCTGGCCTGCCACATCAACCCAGATCCGGATGCGGCCGGATCCATGCTGGGGCTCGGTCATCACCTGGCCTCACTAGGGAAGGCCGTGGTGTGCTCGTGGGGCAACCAGCCGATGCACCGCCCCTCATGGCTCGCCCTCCTCGACGGCGACGCGTTTCTCGTCGATCCGGCGGGCTTTCCGAAGGCCCCGGAGGTGATGGTCACGCTCGATACGGCCTCCCCCGAGCGCCTCGGAGCGCTGACGCCCAACGCCGATCGGGCCAAGGAGCTGATCGTCATCGATCATCACCGCACGAACGCGGGCTTCGGCTCCATCCTGGTGTTGGACCCGCTCGCTTCCTCCACCGCGGAGATCGTCTTTCGGCTCATCGAGCGCCTGGGCGGAGACCTCTCGGATCGCGCAGCGGCTTGCCTGTATGCCGGCGTGATCACCGACACGGGGCGGTTCCAATACGAGGCGACCACGCCGGCGACGCTCCGGGTGGCGGCGAGCCTGCGCACCCACCCCTTCGATCACACGCGGATGGCCCAGCTCCTGTTCGAGGATTCCCCGCTGGGGGCCCTCCGCCTGCTCGGGATGGCCCTCGCTCGGATCGTCCTCGTGCCTGAGGCCGACCTGATCTGGACCTACGTCACTCAGCCGGACCTCAAGACAGCGGCGGTTGGCCCGGGAGGAACCGATGACCTCATCGAGGTGGTCCGCCGAGCCCGCGAGGCGGACGTCGCATGCCTTCTCCGGCAACAGACGGACGGCCGGTTCAAGGTGAGCCTTCGCTCGAAGGGACGAACCGACGTCGGGGCGCTGGCGCAGGCGTTCGGTGGGGGCGGGCATCGCCTCGCGGCCGGATTCACCGCGACGGGGGGACTGGAGGACGCGGTTCGGCGGATAGTCGCGGGACTCGAGAACGCCGCGGGCACCCCCGGGTAAGGTGAGCCCCGGCGAAGGCACCGCGCCGAGCGGGCTCCTGCTGATCGACAAGCCGGCCGGCATCACCTCGCACGACGCGGTCGACCGGGTCCGTCGGGCGCTCTCAACGCGGAAGGTCGGCCATGCCGGGACGCTCGATCCCATGGCCACGGGGCTCCTGCTCGTCGGGGTCGGGCGGGCAACCCGTCTCCTCCGTTTTCTCGCCGATCTGCCCAAGACCTATTTCGCCACGGGCCTGCTCGGGATCGAGACGGACACGCTCGATGCAGAGGGCCGCGTGGCTCGCAAGCGCGAGGTGAACGTCTCCGAGCGGGAGCTTCGCGCAGCGATGGCGGTCTTTACCGGCAACATCCTCCAGGCGCCTCCGGCGTTCTCGGCGGTCAAGGTTGGAGGAAGACGGTCGTACGAGGCGGCGAGGCGGGGAGAACCGGTGGCGTCGCCCCCTCGGCCGGTACGTGTCTTCGCGTTCGATCTGCTGCGCTTCCACGCGCCGAGCTTCGACGTCGCGGTCGAGTGTTCCTCCGGAACCTACGTGCGGACCCTCATCGCGGACGTGGGGGCCCACCTCGGTTGCGGGGCGCACGTGACGGCGCTCCGCCGAACAGCCATCGGTCCGTTCGGGGTGGACCGCGCCCGCCCCCCGGAAGATCCCGGACGACTCCTCCCCGTCGAGCGAGCCGCCGAGCACCTGCCGAGTGTGACGCTCCAGACGGAGGAAGCGCGCGCCGCTCGATCGGGAGCGATCCTCGGGCCCGCTGGCGTGGGCGGCCCTTACAGGGTCCTGGCATCGGACGGACGCCTAATAGGGATCTACCGCGACGACGGAGCCAAGGCAGTGCCAGAGGTGATCCTCGCCTCCGCCTCCGGGGCGAGCTGAGAGGCCGGCAGGCAGCGGAATCGGCCGAGGGCATCCTGTACCCTGCCTGCCGATGAGGGTCTCCCACGGGCTGGGGGCCGTGGACCGGCGGATCGGCCCGGGCGCGGTCACTGTCGGCTTCTTCGACGGCGTGCACCTCGGTCACCAGGCCGTGATCCACAGAACGGTGGCGGTGGGCCGCGCCCGCGGACTCACGCCGACCGCTGTCACGTTCGACCGCCACCCGCGCGAGGTGCTGACTCCGGGAAGAGAGCCCGCCCTCCTCACGACCCTCGAGCGGAAGGCCGATCTCATCGCGCGGCTGGGGATCGAGAGCCTGGTCGTGGTCCCGTTCACCGAAGAGCTTGCCGCCTGGCCGGCCGAGCGCTTTGCGACCCGCGTACTTTCGGCCGGGCTGGCCGCCGAGTACGTCGTCGTCGGCTCGAACTTCACCTTCGGCCATGGCGCGGAAGGCGACCTCGCGGCGCTGACGGGCATGGGCGCAAGGGCCGGGTTCACCGTCGAAGGCGTGAGCCTGGTGAGGATGGAAGGCCGCCAGGTCTCCTCGTCCTCCATCCGTGCGGCGCTCGCGGGCGGCGACCTGCGCTGGCCGGCGATCGCGCTCGGCCGAAGGTACTCCGTGGAGGGCACGGTCGTTCCCGGGGCAGGGCGCGGGGCCGGCCTCGGCTATCCCACGGCGAACCTCGACGTGACCCCGCGCATCCTGCTTCCGGGCAGGGGCGTGTACGCGGCGCTGGCGATCGTCGGAGGGGAGAGCCACCCCGCCGCGGTGAACATCGGCACCAACCCAACCTTCGGCGGTGATCCGCTCCACCTCGAAGCCCATGTGCTCGACTTCGCGGGCGACCTCCAGGGCTGCCGGATGACCGTGGAGTTCTGGGCCCGGCTGCGCGACGAGGTCCGCTTCCCATCGGCCGGTGATCTCGTGCGACAGATGGGGCTCGATGTGGAGCGGGCCCGCGCTCTCCTGGCGGGCCCACGAGAGGATGCCGGCTGAGATGAGGGGGGGCGCACGGACCCCCGGAGCGCAGAGGCGTTCCCTCGGTTCGCTGGTGGCCTTCCTTGCGGCGATGCTCCTCGTCGCCGTCGGGGTTCGCGTAGTCCTCGGAGACGATGGAGAGCGATCGGGAGGCTCCGAGGTCCGAGGCGCGAGATCGTCGTCACAAGGGGGCGCGTCCGCCAGGGGAGCCGGGGGTTCGGGGTCGTCCGATGCTCCCGGGTCCACCATGCCGTCCGCTGGGATTACATCTCCCTCACCGACCCCGTCCCAGCCTCGCGAGCCTCTCGTAATCCACGGCACGGGGGACGTCAACCTGGACCCCTCGTACATCCCGAACTTCCGAACCCACGGGTACGGATACGCGTGGTCCGGCCTGGCGGGCCTGTTCCAAGAGGACGACCTCACCGTCATCAACCTGGAGTGTGCCGTTTCCGACGTGGGCAGCCCCGCGGCGAAGGAGTTCACGTTTCGGGGCGACCCCGATGCCCTGCCCGCCGCACGGGCTGCCGGAGTGGAGGTCGCGAACCTCGGCAACAACCACTCGCAGGACTTCGGGGTCGAGGCCCTTGTCGACACGCGAGAGAATCTCGCGGCCCACGACATCGCTCCTGTAGGGGCAGGCAAAAGACCTCGAGGAGGCGACCCGCCCGGCGGTCTTCGAGATCAAGGGATGGAGCATCGCGGTGGTCGGGTTCGGCGGGGTGTTGCCGACCGATGAGTGGCTCGCCGGACCCGATCATCCCGGCATGGCCAGCGGTGACGACATCCCCACCATGGTCACCGCGGTACGGGCTGCGGATGAGCTCGCGGACCTCGTCATCGTGGCGATCCACTGGGGAGTGGAGCTCGATCTGCAGCCGCGTCCGGAGGACATCGAGCGGGCGCATGCGATGATCGACGCGGGCGCCGACATCATCTTCGGTCACCACTCCCACCGTCTGAACCCGATGGGCACGTAGATGGGCCGCCCGATCTTCTGGAGCCTCGGGAACTTCGTCTGGCCCGCGTTCTCGGCGGCCGGGTCGGCTACGGCCGTGGCCGAAGTCACCGTGTCGGCGAACGGCGACCTCACCGGTCGCCTCATCCCCGCTTACATCGAGTCCTCGGGCCATCCGGTGCTCCGGGGGACGTGATGCCCGGGTCGGCGCAGGGTCGTGTGATACGCTGGGTCGAAATCTATGGCACTGCTCAAGGACCAGAAATCAGCTCTGATCAGCGATTATCGCCGCGGCGATGCCGATACAGGCTCGCCGGAAGTTCAGGTTGCCGTCCTTTCGAAACGCATCGAACAGCTCACGGAACACCTGAAGACGCACAAGAAGGATCACCACTCACGGCGGGGATTGCTGCAGATGGTGGGCAGGCGTCGACGCTTGCTCGGCTACCTTCGTAGCGAGGACGTCGAGCGCTACCGAACGCTGATCTCTCGTCTGGGGCTTCGGCGCTGAGGACCGGGGCACGGGCGGCGGATCCTTCCGCTCGTTCCCGCTGAGGAGGGGATCGTCAGGACACGACCGGATTCACCCGAGGGGCGAAGGGCCTCCCGGTGGGTCAGTTATCAGTTGCGGTTCCCGGATGGGCGCTTTCGAAGGCGCGCATCCGAGGCCCACCACTGAGAACTGGCCGCACTCCTCGAAGCCCAACGCTCCTTGGACCGAACTTCCACGGTCGCCCGGCGCGGCCGACGTTCAAGGAGGATTCACTTTGATCAGATCGTCGCGAACCATCGGCTCTGCTGAACTCATCTTCGAGACCGGAAAGCTCGCCAAGCAGGCGCACGGCTCGTGCGTGGTCACTCTCGGCGAGACCCAGGTCCTCGCCACGTGCACCAGCGCCGCCCCTCGCGAGGGCATCGACTTCTTTCCCCTCACGGTCGACGTCGAGGAGCGCATGTACGCCGCGGGCAAGATCCCCGGGGGCTTCTTCCGGCGCGAGGGAAGGCCATCCGAAACCGCCATCCTCACCGCTCGCCTCACCGACCGGCCGCTCCGGCCCACGTTCAAGGATGGGTTCCGCGACGAGGTTCACGTCGTCGTGACCATCCTGTCGGCGGACATGGCGAACCCGTACGACATTCCGAGCATCAACGCGGCCGGGCTTGCCGTGTCCCTGGCCGGGCTCCCCTTCGAGGGCCCGATCGGTGCGGTCAGGCTGGGGCTCATCGGCGGACAGTGGAAGGTCAATCCGACCTATCAGGAGCTCGACCTCGCGACGTTCGACGTGGTCGTCGCCGGTCGGCGCAACGACCAGGGCGAGGTCGACGTCCTGATGGTGGAGGGAGAGGCCCCCGAGGGGGCGTGGCAGCGGATCGAGGACGGCGAGACCGCGCCGACCGAAGAGGTCCTCGCGGACGGCCTGGAGGCCGCGAAGCGCGCCATCGGCGAGATCTGCGACTTCCAGCGAGAGTTCGTCGCCGAGGGGGGCGTCACCGAGAAGGAGTTCACCCCCCGGCCGCTCTACTCCGAGGACGTCTTCGGCGCCGTCGAGGAGTTCGCCACGGTGCGGCTGGCGGAAGCTCTCGTCCCCGGCAAGGCGGAGCGGGAGGCCAATCTCGCGACGCTGAAGGAGGAGATGAAGGGTCACCTGTCCGAGCGCTGGGGCGAGGAGTACGCACAGCTCGGCACTCAGGTCTCTCCGGCGTTCAAGGAGCTTCAGAAGAGGCTGATGCGCCTGAAGGTCGTTCGTGAGGGCGTCCGGATGGACGGGCGCAGGCCGGATGAGATCCGGGCCCTTTCGAGCGAGGTGGGCCTGATCCCCAGGGCCCACGGCTCCGGGCTGTTCCAGCGTGGGGAGACGCAGGTCCTGAACGTCACGACGCTCGGGATGCTCCGAATGAACCAGATGATCGACACGCTGGACCCCGAGGAGTCCAAGCGCTACATCCACCACTACAACTTCCCCCCCTTCTCGACGGGGGAGGTGGGGTTCCTGCGCGGCCCGAAGCGCCGGGAAATCGGGCACGGGGCGCTCGCCGAGCGGGCGCTCATCCCGGTGGTGCCGCCGGAGGAGGAGTTCCCCTACACCCTCCGGCTGGTGTCCGACGTGCTGGAATCCAACGGCTCCACATCCATGGCCAGCGTATGTGCCTCGACCTTGTCGATGATGGACGCGGGAGTGCCGATCAAGGCCCCCGTGGCGGGGATCGCCATGGGCCTCATCGCCGAGGGCGGCGAGTTCGTGACGCTGACCGACATCCTCGGCGCGGAAGACGCCCTGGGCGACATGGACTTCAAGGTCGCCGGAACGAAGGACTTCGTGACGGCTCTGCAGCTGGACACCAAGGTGACGGGCCTTCCCGCGGAGGTCCTGGCCGGAGCTCTCAAGCAGGCGAAGGACGCGCGGCTACAGATCCTCGACGTCATGCTCGAGACCATCTCGGGTCCCCGCCAGGCGCTCTCCTCCAAGGCCCCCCGGATCCTCAGCATGCAGATCCCGGTCGACAAGATCGGCGAGGTGATCGGTCCGAAGGGGAAGCGGATCAACGAGATCATCGCGGTCACGGGGGCGGACATCGACATCCAGGACGACGGCACCGTCTTCATCGGCTCGCGCGAGGGAGACGGAGCCGACCGGGCCATAGAGATGATCGAGGCCATCGCCCACCCGCGCCTGCCCCAGGTCGGAGAGCGGTTCGAGGGGACCGTGGTCAAGACCACGACGTTCGGGGCGTTCGTCAACATCACCCCCGCGCGCGACGGCCTGGTCCACATCTCGAAGCTCGGGCGTGGAAAGCGCCTGTCGAGCGTCGAGGAGGCCGTGAACGTGGGAGACCACCTCACCGTCGAGGTTCAGGAGATCGACCCTCAGGGGAAGGTCAGTCTGAAGCCGGTAGGCGAGGGCTGGGACCCTCCCGAGGGGGGGTGGCCGAGGCCGGAGGGTGACGAGGAGCACGAGCGTCGGCCGCGAGAGCGCCGGGAGGGTGACGGCCGCGGCGACCGGGGACGTGACCGTGACCGTGGCTTCCGTCCCCGGCGGGACCGCGGGGACCGGGGCACGGACCGGCGCCAGGAGTGAGCCCGCGGCGCCGCGGCGAGCCAGTGCTCGGCCGGACCGAGTACGGGTCCGGCCTGCGCGTTGTCACGGAGGAGATGCCGGGGGTGCGCTCGGTTGCCCTCGGCGTGTGGGTCTCGGTCGGGTCTCGTGACGAGCGTCCGGCGATCGCCGGTGCATCCCATTTCCTCGAGCACCTGCTGTTCAAGGGCACGCGGGCGAGAACGGCCCGCGACATAGCCGAAGCGTTCGACGCGGTTGGTGGAGACCTGAACGCGTTCACCGCGAAGGAAGCCACGTGCTACTACTGCCGGGTCGCAGACCGCGACCTCCCGATGGCGGTGGAGTACATGGGCGACATGCTCCAGAACTCCCGCATCGCCAAGGCGGACGTCGAGGCCGAGCGCCAGGTCATCCTCGAAGAGATCAACATGCGCGACGACGATCCGGGCGACCTCATCCACGACCTCTTCTCTGAGACGCTGTGGGGTGACCATCCCCTGGGGCGGCCGGTCCTCGGAACACGGAACTCCATCGCGTCGCTCGGCCGAGACCAGATCAAACGGTTCTACGATCGCCTCTACCAGCCGCCGCACTTCGTCATCGCCGCCGCGGGGAACCTCCGCCACGACGAGCTCTGCGCCCTCCTCGAGCGAAGCATGGAGACCGGGCCGAGGGCCTCAGAATCGCTCGCGCAGCGCGCACGGGCCGGCGGGGACGTCCCGGCGCCGTCGGGGACCGTCATGGTGAAGAACCGCACGACCGAGCAGGCGCACATCTGCGTGGGCACGAACGCCTACTCCCGCAAGGATCCCGAGCGGTTCGCGTTCGGTGTCCTCAACTCAGTCCTCGGCGGTGGGATGTCCTCCCGGCTCTTCCAGGAGGTGAGGGAGAAGCGGGGCCTCGTCTACTCCATCTTCAGCTTTCACTCGATGTACGCCGAGACCGGGCTCTTCGGGGTGTACGCGGGGAGCACGCCGGCCAGGGCGCACGAGGTGCTGTCCCTCGTTCGCAAGGAGATGGACGACCTCGCCGACGGCGGCCTGAGCCAGGAGGAGCTCGAGCGGGCGAAGGGGCACATGAAGGGGGCCCTCGTCCTCTCTCTTGAGGACACGGGTGGACGGATGTCGCGGATAGGCAAGTCCGAGATCGCCCACGGCGAGATCCTTTCGGTCGACGAGCTGCTCGAACGCATCGATTCGGTGACTCGTCAGGACGCCACCAGGGCGGCGCATGACGTGTTCGGGCAGCAGATGGCGCTCACCGTGATCGGGCCATTCCAGCCAGACGCCTTCGACGCCGCCGCGGCGGGCCCGTCCTCACCTTCCGGCGACCTGACGGTGGCGGCGCACGCCGGACCGGGAATCGGATCGCCGTGATCCGAGTCGGCGTGATCGGGGCGGCCGGCCGCATGGGCCGCCTCGTGTGCGGCGCGGTGGCCCGCGATCCGGATCTCTCCCTCGTCGCGGCGGTGAATCCATCCCTTGTGGGGGCGAACGTGGCAGAGATCGTCGGCCACGCCGGCACCGACGTGCGGATCTCGGATGACCTTGACGCGCTGTCCGACGCGGGGGCGCAGGTGGCGGTCGACTTCACGACCCCGGCGGTCGTGATGCAGAACGTGCGATGGGCGATCGAGCACGCCGTCCATGCCGTCGTCGGGACCACCGGGATCGGTCCTTCCGAGCTGGCCGAGATCGGGCGGTTGCTGAGAGCCCGAAACAACGCCTCCAACGTCATCGTTGCTCCGAACTTCGCGATCGGCGCCGTCCTGGTCCAGCGCTTCGCCGCCGAGGCGGCTCGTTTGTTTCCGGCGGCGGAGATCATCGAGCTCCATCACGAGGGAAAGCTCGATGCTCCATCCGGTACCTCGCTCGCGACCGCGGAGCGAATGGCGAAGTCCCGAACAACGGAGTGGAAGGGGCCGGATTCGGAAACGGTCGAAGGGGTGCGTGGAGGGAGCGCCTTCGGTACCCGGATCCATTCCGTTCGCCTTCCGGGGCTCGTGGCCCATCAGGAGGTGCTGTTCGGCGGCGACGGTCAGACGCTCTCTATCCGTCATGACACCACCGACAGGGAATCGTTCATGCCCGGCATCGTCCTGGCGATCAAGGCCGTGATGGACCGGCCCGGCCTCACCATCGGACTGGAGCCGCTGCTGGGCCTCGACGGAGCCGGGGACTCGAGGTGACCCACCGGCTCGCCGCCGTTTACGCGCATCCGGACGACGACACCTACGGGCTGGCGGGTACCTACGCCTTGAACCAGGGGAACCTGGCATTGACCGTGGTCGTCGCGTCCAGCGGGGAGGCCGGCCCGATCGCGGATTCCTCACTCGCGGCGCGAGAGCACCTGGCCGAGATCCGGGAGCGAGAGGAACTGGCCGCGCTCGCGGCCGTTGGAGCAGACGGAGCCGACGTTCATTTCCTGCGGTTTCCAGACGGTGGCCTCGCCGACGCGCCGCACGAGGAGCTTGTGGAGTCGATCACTCGCGTTCTGCGGGAGGCGCGGCCCCAGGTCGTCGTGACG
>JACDCJ010000054.1 GCA_013817655.1 Actinosomnolentus pattersoniae (SeqCode) | reverse complement strand
GAGCGACGGCACGCGTGGGCCCGGCAGCACGACCCCCACCAGGTTCAAGGGGTCGGCGGCCGAGATCGTGATGCGTTCCCCGGTGCGGTCTTGCTTTCGCACAGCTCGGAGGGCGTCCAGAGCCTCGGGTACCGCGTACTGCTCGCCGCTGAACCCGGTGACGAACCTCCCTCCGCGGATCGTTCCCCGGGCCTCCATGCGCCTGAGTGCCCACAGCACCTCGCGCCAGGGCACCGTGAAGGTCTCCCGGACCAGCAGGTCTCGGAACACCACGCCCCACCGGGCGAGGAGCTGCTCGGCGACGGCTTCGGCCAGCTCGTCGGAGTCCTCGGCGGCCGGCGCAAGAGGCACGAGCGACCAACGCCCCACGGATCTGGCGGCGCTGCGCGAGCCGGCCCTCCGGAGCCGCCGCCGGTTCGGCGCCCTTGCCACCGCCCGGCTATAGAGCAAAGAACGGACCGCCTCGAACGCGTCCGCGGTGACCAGCCCTCGGGCCACCGCGTCCCATAAAGCTTCCTCCACCTCATAGGACAGGCGCCTGGTGATCGTCACGAGGTCCGCGGGGAAGAGGGCGCCGTGGAGCCGCAGGGCGTCGAGGACATCCTGAGTTCGGCCCGGCCCGGGTTCCTGGGGCGCCCGATCCCCTCGGGCCGCCTGGAGCAACCACGGGAGATCCTCACGGATGGCCAGGGTAATGGGAGTGGCCCGTGAGGGCGTCATCCCGCTGCGGCGGGGCGTCTCCTCCTCTACGGTGCCGTTCCGGATGGAGAGCCGGCCCCACGTAACGTCACCCGACAGGCACAGGTCGTCGAGCCGTTCGGCCCGGTAACTCTCCACCCGCGAAGCGAGGACGCCGCGCTCCCAGGCTCCCGCGGCCAACTCGAAGCCCTGGAGCTGCTCGATGACGGAGAGCACGCCGAGACGCCCTTCCCGCTGCGCGCCCGGCGCCACGCGCTGCCAACGAAGAAGGAACCGCATGAAGTCTCGCGCGGTGACGGGCTCGATCTCCCGCCGGAGGCGCGCTTGCGTGTAGCTGTGGATCCGGGCCAGGAGGCGCCGGGCGCAGAACTCCTCGGCCCCCTCCGTAGTGGAGAAATGGCCTCGAAACGCGAAGCCTTCACCCTCCAGACGGGCCACCGCGATCGTCACGTCGCCCTCGGGGAGCCCCGTCGCCTCGGTGAGGTCCGCGGCGGTCGAGGGCCCCCGGTACTCCAGGTGACCCCTAACCATCTCGGCGACTGCAGAGTCCCGGTCGAGCGGGGAGGGTGCGATCGGCGAACTGTGGTCTGGCTCGATCGCCGCGCCAGGGAACAGGCGCTCCAGCGCCGGCCGCCTTTCGACCGAGCACCATAGCTGCACATCGCGCGAAGCCCGTACCGTGACGGCCCGGCGATCCTCGATCAGCTCATCGAACCAGGGCTGCCACTCTTCGACCGGCCGCAGCCCGGAGACCGTCATCAGCAGGTCGTGGAGCTCGTCGGCGTCGCGCGGGTCCGGCTGCACCTCGTCGCGGACCCGCTGGATCGCGTCGGGATCGAGCCGGCCCAGGTCGCGAGCCTCGACCGGCAGGCCCCGCCGGAGCTGCACCGCACGGCTGCGACGCTCCTCCAGCGGCGCGTCGTCCAGGTAGGTGAATGGCCGCCCGTTCAGGATCTCGTGGGCCAGAACGGACGGTTCCACGGTGTCCCGGGTGGCAACTTCCACGCGGCCCGCCTCGATCTCGGACAGCAGCTCCCGGAGGCCGTCCACGTCCATCGCCTCGCGCAGGCAGTCGTCGAGGGTCTGGCGGACCAGCGGATGGTCGGGGATCTCGATCGGACCCGGCGCCACGTTCTCCTGGCACGCCGCTAGCGTGGGAAAAACCGCCGCCATCAGGTCATCGGCCTCCATGCGCTGTATCGCCGGCGGGTTCTTGCGACCGCCCCGCATGCGGAGCACCGCCAGCGCCCGGTTCAGGTTCCACCGCCACCGCGCCGCGAACATCGGCGAGGTCAGCACTGCCTGCCGAAGGACGTCCTCGACCGTCTTGGAGCCGAGGAACCTCGGAACGCGCTCGAGGGGAAAGCTGTGCTGTGGACCAAGCGACAGCAGGATGGCGTCGTCGCTGGCCGCGGCCTGCAGCTCGAAATCGAAGGTCACGCAGAACCGCTTGCGAAGGGCGAGCCCCAGCCCCCGGTTCAGCCGGGCCCCGAACGGCGAGTGGCCGACAAGCTGCATCCCGCCACTCTCGTCGAAGAACCGCTCGAGGACGAGCGTCTGCTTCGTGGGGAGAACACCCAGCGCGGTCAGGCCGGCCCCGAGGTATCGGACGATCGTGTCGGAGGCTGCATCGTCGATCCGGCACTCCGCTCCGAGCCAGCGCCGCGCGCCGTCAGGATCGCCGCTGGTGAGGAACTCGCCGACCTTCGCCCGGAGTTCGGACACCTCGCCGGAGAGCTCCTCGGTGCGGCCCGGCGCCTCCCCCAGCCAGAAAGGCACCGACGGCGGCGCGCCATGGGCGTCGACAACCCGCACGGTCCCGGGCTCGACCCGGCGGATCCGCCACGAGGTCGTCCCCAGCAGGAACACGTCCCCGGCCATGCTCTCGATGGCCCAGTCCTCGTTCACGGTCCCCACGAACGTGTCGTCGGGTTCGGCCACCACGCGGTAGTCGCCCAGCTCGGGGATGGCGCCCCCCGAGGTGAGCGCGGCGAGGCGCGCGCCGCGCCGGCCCTTCACGCGACCGTTCACCCGGTCCCGGTGAAGGTAAGCGGCCCGCCGCCCTCGCCCTGTCGTAATCCCCTCGGATACGAGTTCAACCACGTCGTCGAAGTCCTGGCGGGAGAGCTGTGCGAAGGGAGCCGACCGGCGGATGAGGTCGAACAGTTCGTCCTCGGACCATTCCTCAGCGGCGCATTCCGCCACGATCTGCTGGGCCACGATGTCGAGCGGCGCGACGGGTTGGACGATCGCGTCCAGGCGCCCGGCCAGGGTGCCGCGAAGCAGGGCAGCGCACTCGACGAGCTCGTCACGGCTCGTCGGGTAGAG
Source organism: Actinosomnolentus pattersoniae (SeqCode) (assembly GCA_013817655.1). Taxonomy (GTDB): domain Bacteria; phylum Actinomycetota; class UBA4738; order UBA4738; family UBA4738; genus JACDCJ01. Next base: position 7,251 of record JACDCJ010000054.1, on the reverse strand, counting down.
CACACCTCTGGGTGTGCCGTAGCGGGTGTGGTTCGAGCGGCCCACCCGCTGGAGGAACGTGGCGAAGCTCCGCGGCGAGCCGATCTGGCAGACGAGCTCGACCGGTCCGATGTCGATCCCCAGCTCCAGCGACGCGGTCGCCACGAGGGCCCGGAGGTCGCCGGCCCGCAGACGCGACTCCACGCGCTGGCGGCGCTCCTTCGAGAGGCTGCCGTGGTGGGCAGACACCTGGTCCTCACCGAGCCGCTCACCCATCTGGTGGGCGACGCGCTCCGCCATCCGCCGGGTGTTGACGAACACGAGCGTGGTGCGGTGGCCCTTCACGTGCTCGGCGATGCGGTCGAGGATCTCGCCCATCTGCTCGGCGGAGGCCACCGCTCCGAGCTCGTCGTCGGGAAGCTCCAGCGCCAGATCGAGGGCGCGCTGGTGCCCGACGTCGACGACGGAGCAGCGAGCGGAGCCATCGGGGTTCGAACGGTCTGGGCCGGCGCCGACGAGGAGCCGAGCGATGGTGTCTATGGGGCGCTGGGTGGCCGAGAGGCCGATCCGCTGGGGTGGGGTGGCGGCAACGTGGTGGAGCCGCTCGAGTGTGAGCGCCAGGTGCGATCCGCGCTTGTTCCCCGCGACCGCGTGGATCTCGTCGAGGATGATCGTCTGGACGCCGGCAAGCATCCCCCGTGAGCGCTCCGCCGTGACCAGCAGGTACAGGGATTCGGGAGTCGTGACCAGGAAGTTCGGCGGCCGCCTGAGCATCGCCGCTCGCTCGGAAGCAGCCGTGTCCCCTGTCCGAACCGCGACTCGGACGTGCGGGGCGACGAGTCCGAGCTCGGCCGCGATCCCAGCGATCTCCCGGAGTGGGGCTTCCAGGTTCTGGTGGATGTCCACGGCGAGGGCCTTCAGGGGCGAGACGTAGACGACCTGCGGTCCTTCGGCCGGAACCGCACCAGCCTCGTGCGCCCGGTACAACCGGTCGATACACACCAGGAAGGCGGCGAGGGTCTTGCCCGAGCCGGTGGGCGCAGCGATTAGCGTATGGCGGCCTGCAGCAATCTCGGCCCACCCGCCAGCCTGCGGCGGGGTTGGCCCGTCGGGAAACCGCCTTTCGAACCACGTCCGAACCGCGGGGTGGAAGATCTCCGTCACCCGGCCACTGTACCGTCCCGCACCGACGGCCAGCGATGGGCAATCCGCTACCTCAGCTGGCCTGACACCTCGGGGAGAGGATTGCCGGTCAGGAGCTCGTAGGCGGCGGTGAGCTGTTCGATCGAGTTGTCCGGGATCGACGGCGTGTTGATCCCGGTTCCCTGGTCACCGAGCGCCCAGCTCATGATCTCGGCGGCGTGCTCGGATCCGCGCTCATTCCAGTCGGCCCCGTGGTCGTTCCAAGTCGTCAGTCCGCGGAGTTCGAGGAACCGGGCTCGTTCGCCACTCGAGAGGTTGGACCCGGCCCACCCGTGTGCCATCTCGTGAAGGACCAGCCGAGTAGGTCACGAAGCTGAAAGGGCAGCCGGGCAAGGACATCTTGGTCTTCGGCAGTGCCGACCTCAACCACTACGAGTTGGCCGACTCGAAGACCCTCCCGTCCGGAGTGATCGTCCTGACCTATCGGCCCAGCCCAGCGGCGGCCTGACTATCGTCAACCCCGGGCCTTGAGCCGTCGCCAGCCGCCAGCCCGATTGTTGGCGATGATCTGCCTGAACATCAGCGTCAGAGCGGCGGCGTTGATCGGATCGCCCTCCCGGAAGGCGATGGTTCGCGCTGTCTTGTTGTCGTGACCGGCCGTGATGATGCCTTCAGGGTCGGGAACGATTCCGCCGTCATACAGGAACACGTTGAGGTGATCCTTGGCTGCCAGCAGTGCGCAGATGTTGCCGTCCAGGACGAAATACGGCTGGCTGGTGCGCTTGATCGTCTCGGCGACGTCAGGGTCCGCGGTATGCACGAGATCCCGGACCTCCCGGCAGATCTCCTGCTGCCACTCCGGAAGGGCATCGATGTAGGCGTCAACCCGTGGATCGGCTAGGTAGGACACAAAGCCAGCTTAGTGTGAATGATCAGAACGCCGGCGGTGGTGGGGCTTGACGCGCAATCAGTCGAGGAGGGCCCGCCCGACGCAGGCGATGGCCGGGCTGGAACTCCCCCAGGTCGATCATCTGCACCAGCCGGTCAGACGCCTGCTGAACGACTGACGCCCGTCCGATGAACTGGCCGGTAGCTCGCATGACTGGGGGACTCTAAGGCGGTCCTCGTCACGCGCAATCCCTCCTCTGTCGGCGCTCACGGACGACCTCATCGTCACGGTCGGCGGCGACCTAAGCTGCGCTGAGCGGAGCTCAAGGATCCGTCGTTCGGTCGCATCTCCTCAGCGGGAAGTCGTTTTCTTGTACTGCCGCACCGACAGCGGGACGAAGATCGCCAGAATGATCCCTACCCAGATGATCGTGTATGGGATCGGATTGGCCAGCGACCACACATCCGGTTCCGGCAGCCCACCCGTATTGCCGAAAGCTTCGCGAACCGCCTGCGCCACTGACGAGACCGGGTTCCACTCCGCGAACACCCGTAGCGGTCCGGGCAAGGAGTCCTGATTCACGAACGTGTTGGCGATGAACGTGATCGGGAAGATGAACATGAAGGACGCGTTCTGGACGACCTCCACGCTCGAAACCTTGAGGCCGACGTACGCCATGATCCAGGAGACCGCATACGAGAAGAGCAGCAGGAGCAGGAATCCTCCGATCGCCTCGAGCGGCGAAGTCCTGATGCGCCATCCGACGATCAAGCCGGCGAGCGTCATCACGAAGATCGAGATCGAGTTGTAGAGGATGTCGCTCCCGGTGCGGCCGACGAGTACCGCTGAGCGCGCCATGGGCAGTGACCGGAAGCGATCGATGATGCCCTTGGTCATGTCGTCGGCAAGGCCAGCGCCCGTGAACGTTGAGCCGAAGATCACCGTCTGGACGAAGACCCCCGCGATCAGGAACTCGCGGTAGCTCACTCCCCCACCGATCTGGATCGAGTTCCCGAACACGTAGGCGAAGAGCACCACGAACATGATCGGCGACATCGTGGTCCAGATCAGGACCTCGGGAAGACGCTTGATCTTGATCAGGTTGCGCTTCGCGACGACGGCGCCGTCGGCCAATGCGAGCGTCAGTTGACTCATCGGACGGCCTCCTTCTCCCGAACATCGCTGCGTTCGTCCTCAGAACCGTCAGAGCTCCCGTCGGTCGAATCCGCGACCTCGGCCGCGTGCCCCGTGAGCGACAGGAACACGTCGTCCAGGGTCGGGCGCCGGAGCCCGACGTCGACGACGGCGACATTCCGGTCTCCGAGCCGCCGCAGGACCTGCCCAAGGGCCTCCACGCCACCATCGACGGCGGCCGTGAGCGTGCGCGTCTGCTCGTCGAACTGACAGTCCCCGACGCAAAGGGTTTCCAGGATCGCCTGCGCCGCGGGAACGTCGGAGGAACTCGCCACGACGACCTCGACCCGCTCTCCGCCGATCTGGGTCTTCAGCTCGTCAGAGGTCCCATGGGCGATCTTCCGCCCCCTGTCGATGACCACGATGTCCTCTGCCAGCCGATCCGCCTCCTCCATGTACTGCGTCGTCAGAAGGACCGTGGATCCGCCTCTGGCCAGTTCCTGGATCGTCTCCCACATCTGGACTCGGCTCCGCGGATCCAGTCCGGTCGTCGGCTCGTCTAGGAACAGGACTTCGGGCTCGGCGACGAGTGCCGCGGCCAGGTCGAGGCGGCGGCGCATGCCCCCCGAGTACGTCTTCGCCGGCCGATCGCCGGCTTCGGAGAGCTCGAACCGGTCCAGAAGCTCGCGCGCCCGGGCACGAGACCTCTTGCGGCCAAGGTGGTAAAGACGCCCCACCATTTCCAGGTTCTCGTAGCCCGACAGATGCTCGTCGACGGCCGCGTTTTGACCTGATAGCCCGATTCGCTCCCGAACCCTGCCGGGTTTCTTCCGTACGTCCAGGCCGGCGACCTCGACCGAGCCCTCATCCGGTTCCAGCAACGTCGTGAGGATCCGGATCGCCGTCGTCTTCCCGGCGCCGTTGGGCCCGAGCAGCCCAAAAACGGTCCCCTTCGGAACCGCCAGGTCGAGGCCGTCCAGCGCAACAACCTTGCCGTAGCGCTTGACCAGCCCCGACGTTCGGATCATGTCAGTCACTCCCTCACCTCCCTCGGTCTCATTCGCCAACAACGCTCCCCCCGTGTTTGTTTCCGCCACCCATCTCTCCCTCGTCGTCGTCCCCTCTACGACGAGCGCGCGCCCCAAGACTCATCGGTGACCCGCGATGAGTTTCGCCCGGCCGACCGGTCCTACGGGGGGGAAGGACGGCGAAAGGAGATCCGGAGGTTGGCCGCTCCCGAGGATTCGCCGCCGGCGACGCCCGCACGTGTGCTGCAACCTCCTCCCGAGCCGGGCACGGTCGTGCTGGTCATAAGCGGTCCGATCGCCCCGGTCGACGTGCCGGGCCTATGCGGGCGCGTCCGCGCGGCGCTGAACAGAACCCATGCCGAGCTGGTCGTTTGCGACGTCAGCGCGCTCGCCGACCCGGACGCCGTCACGGTCGATGCCCTGGCCCGACTCCAGCTCACGGCCAGGCGACTCGGGCGCCACGTGCGGCTCCGCCACGCTTGCGGCGAGCTGCGAGATCTGATTGCCCTGATGGGGCTGCAGGGGGTCGTACGGCCGTATGCGGCCCTACCCCGCGAGTCGCCGTGGCAGACCGAAGAGCGGGAACCAACGCCCGGTGTCGAGGAAGAAGGAGATCCCGGAGATCCGATCGCCTGACACCTCGAGGACCTGGAGCGACCACGGCTCATACCCCCCCTTGGGGCCAGGCTTGTACTGACCGAAGGCCGGCGAACCGTTCGCCGCGGTGGGGATCAGGCGCGAGCCGCGACAACCGATCCCCGGCCCGAGACACCACTTGACGATATCGAGATGGGTTCGCAGCCATAGCTCGAACGGCGGCATCGACCACGTGGCGTCCTCGTGGAGCAGGGAGGTGAGCGCGTCCATGTCGTATCGCTCGAAGGCGTCGACGTACCGGGCCAGCAGAGCCCGCTGCGCTTCGTCCATCTGCTGCGACGGGCCCGCATACGTGACGTCGGTGGCCGCGAGGGTCGAGCGGGCTCGTTGGAGCGCGCTGTTGACCGAAGCGACCGTGGTTTCAAGCAGCTCGGCCACCTCGGAGGCACTCCAGCGGAGGACCTCGCGCAGGATCAGCACCGCTCGCTGCCGCGGCGGAAGGAGTTGCAGCGCGGCTACGAAGGCAAGCCGGATGGCCTCCCGCGACTCGGCCAGCTCGGCCGGGTCGCCACCGGTCGGCAGGACACGAGCGTCGGGGACCGGCTCGATCCACGTGACCTCCGCAGCGCTTCGCCGAGGGGCGAGTCGGCCGTCCTGGAAGGCCCGAGATCCATAGGACGGGCGCGACGCTCTCTGCCTTTCAGCATGTCGAGGCAGACGTTGGTCGCGATGCGGTATAGCCACGAGCGCAACGCCGCCCGGCCCTCGAAACGATCGAAGCTCCGCCACGCCCGCAGCAGGGTCTCTTGCACGGCATCCTCTGCCTCGAACGCCGCCCCCAGCATGCGATACGCGTAGCCGGTCAGCTCCGGCCGGTGCTGTTCCAGTCGAAGTTCCAGCTCCCCGGACCCGGCCGTCGGCGCCCGCCGGGCGATGTCGTTCGTTGTCGCCGGCTCAGCCATGCCCTTGTCGCTCCTTCCCCCGCAACCCGAATGCATCGCGCACGAGGCACGATCATAGGCCGCGCACTCGACACGCCGGCGGCCGACCCTGGCGGGGGGCGTCCGCGATGGTACGCTTTCCGCCCCGCCACGACGTGTGGCCCTGACCCTGGGAGGTGACCGATGACTGTGCACACGGAGGTCGTCGCGTCGCGCCCGGACACCGGTCTGCTGGTCTCTTCCTAATTCGGTTCGGATCCTCCGGGATGCGACGTCCGTCTCCGTCGTTCTCTCAGGAGGTCTTCCGATGTCACGCGATCAAAGCCATCGCGCCAGGCGCCATGGCCCTAGTTCCTTCCGGTGCGGCCAATGTGGTCTGGACGTGTCCATGCACGCGCCCGGAACGGCTCACCGCAACCACTGCCCGTCGTGCCTATGGAGCCGTCACCTCGACGACGACAACGCCGGCGACCGTGACGCCGACTGTGGCTCGCTCATGGAGCCCATCGCGATCCATGTTCGCGGAAACGGCGAGTGGGTCATCGTCCACAGGTGTTCGGGCTGCGGAGCTTTGGGCCTCAACCGCACGGCCGGGGACGACAACGCCCTCGTCCTGCTCAGACTGGCGGTCAAACCGCTGGCGCAGCCACCCTTCCCGCTCGACCGGATCGCCCGCTTGTAAGCGATCGGGGGTCTCAGCCCACCGCTTGTACGATCGGAACATCGCCGGTGACGCTGGGCCCGGATTCAGGCGACGATCGCGGAGGCAGCCGGGAGAGCCAGGAACTCGTCGAGCAGGACGGGGATGTCGAATCGGCCGAAGTCCTGCTCGAAGAGGTCCATGCGACCTTCCTGAGCTTGGGGGACCTCTGGGGATCGCGTTGACGTACGGTACGAAAACCGCCATGGCGATGAGCCGGGGGCGACCACGAACTGAGTCGCGTGTTTCTGCTCGAGTCGTTGGATGCGAGCGAGGCACTGGGAAACCTCCTGGGGCCGCGGTGGCGATCCAGGCACCTGCCGTGGTGGCCATGCGTCTCGGCCGGGCCGAGGCCGGCGTTCGCCTGGCAGGGGCGTGGACCGCATCAGGGATCTGGCCGGTGGTGAGCCCCCCCCGTCAATCCTGGGGCTGGGGGCCCTCGCGAGGCTGCGAGGGGAAGCCTCAGCGAGGCACGGATCGCCGCGCTCTGGGAAGAGGGGCAAGCCATGGGCCTCGAAGAGGCCATCGGGGCGGCTCGCCGCGAGGCCCATCGACCTTCGTAGGGGTCGTCCGGACCTGACGTGAGCCAGAACGGGAAGGTCTGTGACCGGGCCATCGGGGGAACCGCCAGATCAACCGCTACTTGCCTTCGGCACGTCTCACCTCTGCAGACGGCAGATCGCGGGCATCCTAGACCGAGAAGAATGTGTATTGGCAGCGCAACAGGTGACTGACTGGAGACGCCCGAGTTGCTCAATCCCTCTGCCTCACCAACGGTTTCCTAAACCGTGTGTCGGAGGTTCGATTCCTCCCGGGGGCACATCGTCGTGTCGTGCTTCG
>JACDCJ010000053.1 GCA_013817655.1 Actinosomnolentus pattersoniae (SeqCode) | reverse complement strand
CCGGAGCGTCGGGGATCGAAGCGGTATCGGGCCGTGCGAAGCTCACAACGGCTTCGATTGTAGAGCGAGCGGTTTGCCACACCTGCATGTGCTGCTGAAGAGATGGCGAACAGTGGAGAAACGGAGCGTCGGGGCGGCTAGGCCGCCACGAATGTTCCGAGCATCGTCGGGTGAACGTCGCATTGGAAGAAAAGTTCCCCCGCTTCGATGGCCTCAACCTCGTAGGTGGCCTGGTTGGGTCCGGTGATGATCTCCCCGATGAAAACCTCGGAGGCGTTTGGGTCTTGAAGGGGGTTCGCCTCGTAGATGGCGACGTTGTGCGGAATGCCCGCGTCCTGATTGTCGAAGGCGATCGCGAACGGCTCACCGGCGGGCGCTGCCAGGCAGTCGGTGTCGAACTGCACGCCCTGCGCCGCGATCTGGAGCTCGATTCCTTCCGGCTCGCACTGGGCGGCCGGGGGCTCGGTGGTGGCGCCTCCCCCGGTCGGGGTGGCCGGGGGCTGCGGCGCGAAGGCGAGCGGAAGCTCCCCCGACGCCCGGGTGGCGACGTCGAGGTTTCGGTCCTCGAGATCGAACCAGGCGATCGCGAGCTGTTCACCTTCGGCCGCCACGGCTATGGCGGGCGTCGCGCCAGCCGCCCCGCCGGGAACCTGCACGGCTTCCAACTCGCCCTCGCCACCGGTCGCGAGCATGATCTGGCCGGTGGAAGGGTCGGCGTACACCACGTGGTGGGTTCCCTCGCCGTCCAGCGCGATACCGGCGCCCCAGCCAACGGTCTGCTCGGGCGTCGGCTCGGCGACAGCGGTCGTCGCAACGGGAGTCACCTGCCACGATCCCGGGCCCGTGGAATGCGCCTCCTGCACCTCGCCCACCTGCGAGTAGTAGACGACGTGCGGGTTCCCGTCCCCGTCCGTGGCCATGGCCACGCCGAATCCACCCCCGCCCGTCTCGATAGCCTCGGTGCTCCAGCTTCCCGAAGCCCCTGTGAGGTCCGGGCCGCCTCGGCGGGCAAGGGTCGGCGTGCCGGCGCTCGGGTCCGTGTAGGCGACGATCGGCTGATCGCCCGGGCCGATCGCGATCGCCGTGCGGGTCAGCGGGCAGTCGGCGCAGCCCGTGACGGGAGCGATCTCCTCGACTGCCCACGCCTCCCCCTCGAGCGTTGCCGCCTGGATCGTGGTCGGCATGACCTGCACCGAGGCGGGAGCACCGTAGGCGATGTCGCCCTGGTAGAACGCCACCCAAGGTGTGCCCCCAGAGGTGACGGCGATCGACGCGCCGGTCACACCGAGCTCCACGATGCGCTGGGCCTCCTGGAAGCCGTCCCGGCCCCCCGAGGAGTAGTAGAGCCCGCTCGGCGTGCTCCAGATCACGTGGTACGTGCCGTCGCCGTCGATGGCGAGCGCCGTGCTCACGCCCGGTTTGGCCTCCTTGTTCCGGTTGGCGATCTCGGGCGCCTCACCCTCTGCCGGGGCGGTGTTCTGCGGCGTCACGGACGTGCGCGTCCACGCGTTCTCGGCCCTGGTGGCGACCAGGACCGCGGGGGGCTGCGGCTCCCCGGGCGTGACGGCCGCCGGCAGCTCTCCCTCCCGCAGCACCGGCTTGACGAGCAGGTAGGAGATCGCCGGATTCCCTTCCTCGTCCAGCACCACCGAGGTCCCACGCCCCGCGTCGTTCAGCGAGTCGACGACGTTGACGACGAAATCTCCGGCGGGCTCGACGGGGAGATCCGGCGTCGTGCTTGCCGGCGCGCAGGCCGCAGCGAGCATCGCGCCCACGGCCGAGATGACGGCAATGCGCGTCCTTCTGAAGAGCGTCCGGGTCCCGGGCACGGCGGCGCCTATTCTAATCAGGCCCGGGCGCCGGCAAGCTCATCGTGGACTCGTTCGACCCCGAGTACGTGGGCGAGGAAAGCGCCCGTGTGCGACCCAGGATGTCGTGCGACCGCCTCCGGAGACCCGGCGGCCACCAGGTCGCCTCCGCCGTCGCCTCCCTCCGGCCCGAGGTCGATCAGCCAGTCCGCGGTCTTGATGACGTCGAGGTTGTGCTCGATGACCACGACGGTGTTGCCCGCCCCGACGAGCCGCTCGAGGACGCCGAGCAGCTTCCGGATGTCCTCGAAGTGCAGCCCGGTCGTGGGCTCGTCCAGGATGTAGAACGTGCGTCCCGTCGCTCGTTTCGAGAGCTCGGACGCGAGCTTCACGCGCTGGGCCTCACCGCCCGACAGGGTGGGCGCGGGCTGGCCCAGCCGCATGTATCCGAGCCCCACGTCGGAGATGGTCTGAAGGTGGCGGGCTATGACCGGCAGGTTCCGGAAGAGGTCCAGTCCCTCGTCCACGCTCATCGCGAGGACGTCGGCGATCGATCGGCCCTTGTACTTGACCTCGAGCGTCTCCCGGTTGTACCGGCGGCCCTTGCAGATCTCGCAGGTCACGTAGACGTCGGGGAGGAAGTGCATCTCGATCTTGATCTGGCCGTCGCCGGCGCAGGCCTCGCACCGCCCGCCCCGGACGTTGAACGAGAACCGTCCGGGCAGGTACCCGCGCACCCGGGCCTCCGGCAGCAGGGCATAGAGCTTGCGGATGTGGTCGAAGGCGCCGATGTACGTCGCGGGGTTGGACCGTGGCGTTCGACCGATCGGGGACTGGTCGATGTTGATGACCTTGTCGACCTCCTCCCAGCCCGTGATGCGCCGATGCTTCCCCGGAGCCACCCTGGAACGGTTCACCTTCACCTGGAGCGCGCGATGCAGGACCTCCTCAACGAGCGTGGACTTCCCCGATCCGCTCACGCCCGTGACGCACACGAACGCACCGAGGGGGAAGGCGACGTCGATCGATCTCAGGTTGTGCTGTCGCGCGCCTTCGATCCTCAGCCACTTCCCGGTCGGCTTGCGGCGGACCTGCGGAGTGGGGATCGAGCGCCGGCCCGACAGGTAGGCGCCCGTCAGCGAGTCGTCGCTCAGAAGCAGCCCGGCCCGATCGCCGGAGTAGATGACCTCCCCGCCGTGCTCCCCCGCCCCCGGCCCGATGTCCACGACGTGATCGGCTGCCTCGATCGTGGCCTCGTCGTGCTCTACGACGATGAGCGTGTTGCCGAGGTCGCGGAGCCTGGTGAGGGTGTCGATGAGTCGCCGATTGTCGCGCTGATGAAGCCCGATCGAGGGCTCGTCCAGGATGTAGAGGACGCCGACGAGGCCAGACCCGATCTGCGTGGCGAGCCGGATGCGCTGCGCCTCCCCTCCGGCCAGCGTCCCCGACGGGCGATCGAGCGTCAGGTAATCCAGTCCGACGTCCACCAGGAATTGCAGGCGGGCGCGGATCTCCTTGAGCACGCGCTCGGCGATCATGTGCTCCCGCTCGCTGAGGCGCAGGTCGTCGAGGAATCGGAGCTCTCCCTGGATGGACGTCGCCGTGAACTCCGAGATGTTGCTCCCGCCGATCGACACGGCGAGAGACTCTGGCTTCAGGCGCGCCCCCTTGCAGGCCCGGCAGGCGACCTCCCGCATGTACTGTTGCAGGCGCTCTCGCTGGCTGTCCGATTCCGATTCGGAATGCCGGCGCTCGAGGTTCGGGATGACTCCCTCGAACGTGGTGGTGTAGGAGCGGAGCCGGCCGAACCGGTTCCGGTAGCTCACCCGAACCCGTTGCTCCGAGCCGAACAGGATGGCGTCGCGGGCGGCCTTCCCGACGCGCCGCCAGGGAACGTCCGTGGTTGCGCCATGGGCGGCCGCGACCGCCTCGAGTAGCCTTCTCCAGTACCCGAGCCGTGAGCCGGTCCACGGAGCGATGGCCCCCTCGTCGATCGACAGGTCGGGGTCGGGCACGACCAGCTCCGAATCGACCTCCAGCCGGGTGCCGAGCCCATCGCACGTCTGGCAGGCCCCGTATGGTGAGTTGAAGGAGAAGTTCCGGGGGGCCGGCTCCTCGAACGACAACCCGCAGGAGACACAGGCGAACTGCTGGCTGAACGAGAACTGCTCCTCGTGGTCCTCCATCTGGACGGCCATGGAGGCGATACCCTCGGCCAGCCCGAGTGCCGTCTCGATCGAGGCAGCCACGCGCCGCCGGATCCCGGGCTTGGCCACCAGCCGGTCCACCACGACCTCGATGTCGTGCTTGTAGTAGCGATCCAGCCGGATCTTGTCGGAGAGGTCGTAGAGCTCGCCGTCGATCCGCGCCCGGGCGAACCCCCGGCGGCCGAGGTCGGCGAGCAGGCGTTCGTACTCACCCTTTCGACCCCGGACGATCGGTGCGAGGATCTGGAAACGCGTCCCCTCGGGAAGCTGGAGGACCTGGTCGACGATCTGGTCCGGAGTCTGCCGGCCGATCGCCCGACCGCATTTCGGGCAGTGTGGCTGCCCGACCCGGGCGAAGAGGACCCGCAGGTAGTCGTAGATCTCGGTGATCGTCCCGACCGTCGAACGCGGGTTCCTGGAGGTCGACTTCTGGTCGATGGAGATCGCCGGAGACAGGCCCTCGATGAAGTCGACGTCCGGTTTCTCCATCTGTCCGAGGAACTGCCGGGCGTAAGAGGATAGGGACTCGACGTAGCGCCGCTGCCCCTCCGCGTAGATGGTGTCGAAGGCGAGCGAGCTCTTCCCGGACCCCGAGATGCCCGTGAACACGATCAGCTTGCCCCGGGGAAGATCGAGCGTGATGTTCTTCAGATTGTGTTCACGGGCACCGTGAATTACAAGCCTGTCGGTACCCATTCGGGCATTGTAGCGGTGCCCGGCAAACGGCTGTTGGTGGGTCGCTCCGATAGCCTCGCTCTCCGCTCATGCCGTTGTCGCTACGGGGCCTGGAGGGGAAGAATGGGGAGATGGACCTCTCCGGATATCGCGACGAGTTCCCCGTCTTGGAGCGCAAGAGCTATCTGATCAGCGCTTCGCTCGGCCCCGTCTCACGGCGGAGCCAGCGATACCTCCAGGAGTACGTCGACGCGTGGGCGACCCACGGCGCTCCGGACACGGTCTGGGGGGACCACATCTTCCCCCGCATGCGGGAGGTGAAGCGGACCTTCGGCCGGCTGGTCGGGGCCGATCCGCACGAGCTCGCGATCACCGTGAACGTGTCGCTGGCGCTCTCGGCGATCGCTTCCTGCATCGACTTCTCGAAGCGCCCCAAGGTGGTCATGTCCGAGCTGGACTTCCCCACCGACGGCCACGTCTTCCTGGCACAGCATGCACGAGGGGCCGAGGTGGTCTTCCTGAAGTCGCCGGACGGCCTCACCGTGCCGCTCGAGGCCTACGACGAGGCCATCGACGACCGCACTGCCCTCGTTTGCATCAACCGTGTGCTCTACCGTTCGAGCGCGCTCGTGGACGCCAAGGAGATCTGCCGCATGGCCCGGGAGGCGGGGGCTTGGTCCGTCGTCGATGACTTCCACGGGGCCGGGATCATCCCGGTGGACGTCCACGATCTCCGGTGCGACTTCTACACGGCCGGGGTGTTGAAGTGGCTGTGCGGCGGCCCCGGCCTCACGTTCCTGTACGCGCGTCGCGATCTACTGCCCTCGCTCGAGCCCCTCGTGACGGGCTGGTTCGCCATGCGGGAGCCGTTCAACTTCGACCTTCAGCGGGTGGAGTTTCACCCCTCCGCCCGACGGCTCGAGAACGGAACGCCGGCCGCTCCCGTCGCCTTTCTCGCCCAGGGAGGCCTCGACGTCATCTCGGAGGTGGGCCCGGCCAGGATCAGGGAGCGACAGGGAGAGCTGGGCGAATACGTCATCGCGCGGGCCGACGAGGCCGGGCTGCCGGTCAGGACGCCGCGCGACCGCAACCTTCGCGGCGGAGTGGTGAACGTGGGTGTTGGGCAGCAGGCGGAGAAGATCTGCCATGCACTGCTGGACCGGGACGTCTGCACGGACTTCCGGGGCGACGGGATCCGTGTGTCTCCGCACTTCTTCAACACCGAGGAAGACATCGACCGCCTGTTCGAGGCCCTGCAGGAGATCCTCTGACGGCCCAGCCGACGCCGGCGCACCACCGGGGGAAGTGGCTCGAGACGCAGAGTTGACGCTGTCTTAACCGTCCTCGAACGTTGCCACCTGTAGCATCGTTGCTGCGCTCACCCACAATGTCGCGGAAGGATCTTCATGCGTCGCAAGGCTTCGCTGCTCATCGGGCTGTCCGCAATGACCGTGCTCATGCTCGCCGGTACGGCCTTGGCCGCGCCGGTGGCACCTGAATTTCGAGTGCCCGACCAGTATCGTGCCGGTACGGTCCCCTCGGAGAGCGTGATCGCCGACCTCGACGGCGACGGCGACGGCGACATCGCAGTCACCGACATCGGTTTCGACGGTGGCATCAACGTCTTTCTCGGAGACGGTTCGGGAAACCTAAGTGGTCCGATAAATAGCCCTCTCCCCGCCGACGGCGGCTCGATAGACATCGTCGCAGCCGACTTCGACGGCGACGGAACCCTGGACCTGGCCGTCGCCAGCCTCGGTGGTGGAACGTCGCGAGTCGTGATCCTGCTCGGGAACGGCGACGGGACGTTCAGGGTGGGCGCGCTTATCCCCGCTGCCGGCCTTTCCGAGCTCACCACCGCCGACTTCGACGGCGACGGCGATCCCGACCTCGCGTACTCCCACGGGAGCATCGACGGGGATGTCATCAAGGTCATCCTGAACAACGGCGACGGCACATTCGGCCCGCCGCAGAGCTACGAGCCCCCCTTCTTCATAGGACTCGAATCCCTGACTGCTCGGGACGTGAACAATGACGGGGCTCCCGATCTGGTGTTCATGACCGGCTGCCCCAAGGTCCGGCTGAACCAGGGAGACGGCACCTTCGGACCCGAGATCTGCAGCACGGACCCACAGGGCCGTATCGGTGGCATCACTTTCGCCCTGGGCGACTACAACGGCGATGGGGACATCGACATGGCCGTGGGTGACGCCAGCGGCGGCCACGTCGCCATCGCCCTGGGCTCCGGGGACGGGCGCTTCACCTTCTTCCAGGAGTATTCGAACATCAGCACCCAGGTCAACTCGGTCGTCTCAGCTGACCTTACCGGTGATGGGCGGCTCGACCTGCTCGCCGGAAGCATCACCGGCGTGGCCACGCTGATGCAGGGTCGGAGCGATGGCACGTTCACGAAGTTCGTCCGGTGGATCACCGGCGGGGCCGATCTGAACCTCGGAGACCTCGGCGGGAGCGCCCTGCCCGACGTCCTCTCCGCTGGGGGCCTGGTCGGCACCGAGATCAGCGTCTCCTTGAACCTCGGGAAGGGCAAGCTCCACGCGCCTCGCATGTTCGACGCCACCGGCAAGGGAGGAAGCCTACAGCTCGGCGACCTGAACGGGGACGGGAGGGACGACGTCGCCTTTGTCGTGTCATCCTCTTCCATCGAGGCGCACCTTGCCGGGAGGAACGGAGTGTTCGGCAGGGCGGTCGTCTCGCCCATCGTGGCCAACGACACCGTGAGCCTCCGACTCGCCGATCTCAACGAGGACGGCCACCTCGATGCCGTGGGGGCCCTCGACGCCTCCCCGAACGTCTACGTCGCGCTCGGCACGGGAACGGGGTCCTTCGGCGCGCCCACCCGATTCAGCAACGGCAGCGCGAACACCACGCCGAGCGGCCTGGCGGTGGCCGATGTCAACGCCGACGGCAACCTCGATCTGCTCAGCGGGACGCCGAGCCAGTTGTCGGTCCTCCCAGGCACGGGAACCGGCTCCTTCGGCCCGCCGATCCTTTCCGGTAAGGCGGGCGGGAGTGCCCAGGTGGCCACGCTCATCGCCGACTTCAACGGCGACGGGAAGCTCGATGCCGCGGCCCCCACGGTCACCGGAAGCTCGGACTACGCCGGCATGGCCATGTATGTGAACCACGGCACCGGGACCGGGACGTTCACGCTCGCCTACACGCGCACCACCGACACGAACGTCACGAGCGCGGCTGTCGGCGACCTGGACGGCGACGGCGACCCGGATGTCGTGAACACCGGTTTCAAGGGTTCGAACGGAGGGCGGACGGGCCTGTTCGTCTGGAAGAACCAGGGGGGCACCCTCGCCACGACGCCGGTCCTATACACCTCGCAGGCATCCACCGTTCTGCTCGCCGACGTCAACCGGGATGGATCGCTCGATGCGGTGACCATGGGGGGCATCTTCATCGGGATCCACCTCAACAACGGCGACGGGACCTTCGCCCCGCAGATGCTGATTCCCGTGGCCGCGGATACCGTTTCCCTGAAAGCCGGCGACATCACCGGGGACGACGTGATCGACCTCATGGTTCTCTACGGCAGCATCGGGAAGTCGAGCTTCGCCCCCTACGTCAACGAGACGCCCTAGCCGCCCCTAGGAGGTTCGCCTCCCCTCTCGGAGCACGAGGCGCACATCTCCAAGGGCGGTGAGGTCGTGCATCGGGTTCCCTCCGAGCGCGACCACGTCCCCCGGTTCGCCTGGGGCCAGCGGTCGAAAGGTCATCGCCCGCAGGACCTCCTCTACCGACATTCCCGACCGGTGAAGGTGCCACGCCTCCCCGGGATGGATCCCGACTGGGATGGGCCCGTTTCCCAGGTCGGTCCCGTAGGCCACGGTTCCGCCGGCCGCCAGGAACCGGCGGACGTTATCGGTGGCGATGCGAAGCTCGGGTGTGTCGCGGCCGTAGGAATGGATGTCAAGCGTCGAGACGATTCGCATGCTCCGGGCCAGCGACTGGAGCAGATCGTCGGAGAGCTCCTCCGACCACGGCGCATGTGCCAGCTCGTCCACTCCGGCGCCGAGAGCCCGTTCGACCTGGCCCGCTCCCTGCGCGTGAGCGGTCACGATCGCGCGCCGGGCGTGGGCGGCGTCGCACACGGCGACGAGCTCGTCGTCTCGGAGGGTTGGCCCGGCCTCGGCGTTGAGGGCGACCTTGACCACTCCCGTTCCGCTTTCATCGAGCGTCCGCTCGGCGGCGGTGGCGGCCTCCTCCGCGCCGGAGACCTCCAGGCCCGTGCCCGGCGGCGCCCAACCGGAGCCAGTGGGATAGCCGCCGCGACAGGTGATCATCGGGCCGACCGCCCGGATGAGGGGCCCGTCGAACGAGGGGCTCTCGGACGCCTGTGCCAGTGGCAGGACGTCTTCGGGCGGCCAGCCGAGGTCGCGAACCGCCGTGACGCCCCCCGCCAGGACCGCCGCAGGGGCGGCGAGTGCGATGTGGACGTGGCGGTCGACGACCCCGGGCAACAGGAACCCGTCGACGAGGATCTCCTCGTCAGCCTCGGGTGGGATCGGGCGGCCGGAGAGCGATTCCACCCCATCCTCGTGCGAGGCCACGACGCCGAGATCCGCCGCGGCGCCCGCGAAAACCACCCTGCCCCGCTCGATCACGACGACGACGTTCTCGACGAGCCGGCCGGGGCCGAGCCACCCGATCGGCGCGCGTACCGCCAGCGTGCCTATCCGACCCCCGCCTCTCTCAGCGCGGAGAGCTCGCGCCGCAGGTCCTGAACCTCGTCACGGAGCCGAGCGGCGTACTCGAAGCGCAGGTCCTTGGCCGCCTCGTGCATCTCCTCCTCCAGGCTCCTGATCAGCCGCTCCAGCTCCTCGCGCGGCATCTCCGGAACCTCGCGGCGCCGCCGCTTGCGATCGGGGGTAACCGAGCTCCGCCGGCGCCCGCCGTCCATCTCCATGGAGAGCAGGATGTCCGACACCTTCTTGCGGATGGTCTGGGGATCGATCCCGTGCTGCCTGTTGTACTCCATCTGGATCTTGCGTCGCCGCTGCGTCTCGGAGATGGCGCGCTTCATGGAGTCCGTCACGGTATCGGCGTACATGAGAACCTTGCCGTCGACGTTTCGTGCCGCTCGCCCGATGGTCTGGATGAGGGAGGTCTCGCTCCGAAGGAAGCCCTCCTTGTCCGCATCCAGGATTGCGACGAGCGCCACCTCCGGCAGGTCCAACCCCTCGCGCAGCAGGTTGATCCCCACCAGCACGTCGAACTCCCCCAGCCGCAGGTCGCGGAGGATCTCGATTCGCTGGACCGTGTCGACCTCCGAGTGCAGGTAGCGCACCCGCATGCCCATCTCGATGAGGTAGTCGGTGAGGTCCTCCGACATCTTCTTCGTGAGCGTGGTGACCAGGATCCGCTGCCCTCGTTCGGTCGTCCTGCGGACCTCCTCGATGAGGTCGTCGACCTGGCCCTTGGTCGGACGGATCTCGACCTCGGGGTCGATGAGGCCCGTGGGGCGGACGATCTGTTCCACGACCTGCCGGCTCACCCGAAGCTCGTAGGGCGACGGCGTGGCCGACATGAACGCGACCTGCCGGACCCGCTCGGTGAACTCGTCGAACCGAAGGGGCCGGTTGTCCATGGCCGAGGGAAGGCGGAAGCCGTATTCGAC
>JACDCJ010000052.1 GCA_013817655.1 Actinosomnolentus pattersoniae (SeqCode) | reverse complement strand
CGGGCGCGGCACGTCCTCGGCGTACCTGGTGAAACCATCGCCACCGAGCGCCCCGCGGTACTTCTCGAACCAAGCGGATAGAGGCCTGCGGGCCTCCGGTTGCTCCGGCACCAGGCTTTCGGCCCGGCCGTGAACGAGCCCACCCGCGAGCTCGGTCCACGCCCTCCCGCGGTCGAACTGCAACACGACCCGCGGATCGCGCATCACGTTTCTCCAGACTCTGCTTCCCTGGCGGCAGGAGACGAAGACCGCATCCTCGAGCCACACGAACCACAACGGCACGACGTGCGGGCGTCCATCGGGCAACAGGGATCCCACGTGGACCACAGGGAGGTCGCGGAGGGTTCGGCGTGCGTCGGAGTCGTTCAGGGCAGCCCTCCCGCGATGCGGCCGATCAGGCGTCGCGGACGGCGACTCGATCGGCCAATGCCTCCAGCGCGCCGACGATCCCGGAGTCGATGCCCGAGGCACGGACGGCCTCCTTCGCCTGGCCGGCGAGCGAATCGATGAGGCCGATCGTCTCCGCCAGTGCTCCCGAGGCACGGATCGCCTCTCGAAGCTCGCGGACCTCGCCGGGTGAGAGGTTCGGACGCCCCAACCGCTCGGCGATGAGTGCCCGAACATCGGGGGACCCCATCTGCCAGGCTTTGGCGACGAGGGCCGTTCGCTTTCCCTCTCGGAGGTCGGTGTCGGCGTCCTTGCCCGTGAGGGAAGGGTCCCCGAAGGTGCCGAGCACGTCATCGCGCAGCTGGAAGGCCTCCCCCAGGGGACGGCCGTACAGGCGCAGCGACCGGTCGACGTGCTCGGGTGCGCCCGACAGCGCGGCTCCGACCAGCAACGGCCCGACGACGCTGTAGGAACCGGACTTGAGCCTGGCGGCGCGTCTCGCGGCCGATTCGTCTCCCGCGCTTCTCCAAGGGGACAACAGGTCCAGGAACTGACCCCCAACGGCCTCGACGCGCATCCGGTTGAAGTGCGAGAAGGCCGCCAGGACACGAGAAGCGGGAAACCCCGAGGTGAGCAGGAGCTCGTCGGCCAGCGCGAGGGCAAGGTCGCCCGCAAGGATCGCCGCGGAGCGACCGAAGCGGTCGCCCCCGGCTCCCGCTTTCGCCAGCCGGCGGAACGTCGTCGCATGGCCTCTTCGCCAATGGGAGCGGTCCATCACGTCATCGTGGATCAGTGCGCACGCGTGGAGCAGCTCGAGGGCGGCGCCCGCCCGGATGATGGCCGGGGTTCTCGTCCGGTCGGCTGGGTTCCCGGCCGGTATGAGGTCATCCCCACCGCCCGCGCGATACCCCCAGTACGCGAACAGGGGCCGCAGGCGCTTGCCCCCCGCGCGCACCAGGCGGACCACCTCGTCCAGGAGCACCAGCGCCTCCGGCGCGAGCGGCGACAGGCGATCCTGTTCGCCCCGGAGGAACCGGTCCAGCTCGTCGTCGACGAGCCCCGGCAGAGAGGCGGAGGGCGCCGTCGCGACGCCCGCCGGGGGGCGCAGGTTCACGCCGGCCAGTATCGCAGCCCTCCCATCACCGCCTTGTCGGCCCCTGCCGCTACCTTCCTCCGATGGAGCCCGAGCCGATCCTGCTGATCGGACTCGGCGGGGTATACGCAGGTCTTCTCGCCGTCGGTCTGGCCTCGTGGCGACGGACCCGCGCGCTTCGTACGGGCTCCGTGCCGCTGCTCGTCCCCGTCCGGCCCTTTGATGGCCGCTCGTCGCCCACCACCCATCTGGCCGCGATGGGAGGGCTTCTCCTCACGGCCCTGGCCGCCCGGCGGGTCGCTGCCGGAACGAACCCGGTCGCCCCGTGGGTTGCCCTCACGGCCACCGGCTGCTTCGTCCTCCTCTCAGCGGTTCGATCCAGGGTCCGGTCAATCGCCGTTTCATCCGACGGGATCAGCATCGGCTACGCGAGTGGGCGCTCCACGAACATCGCCTGGAGCGATTGCCGGGGACTGCGACCCCCCAGGACGCCGATCGGGGGGTGGCGTCTCGCCCGCCCCTCCGGCGTGGTGACGCTCATGCCCTCGGACCTCCTCGGACTCGAGGCCGCGCTTGCCTCCGTCGTGGTCCTCGGGGGACTCGCGCGCGAAGGCGGCCGGTGGAGCCGACCGGGCCGCCTCACCGGCGTCAAGCCTCGCCGACGGGGGGCGCGGCCGCCGCCTCGCGTGCTTCCCTCCGCTCGACCATCGCGCGGTCGCGCCTCATCCATACGGCCACCACGATCCCCACCCAGGTCAGCAGGAGGGCGTCGCCAACCACCCACATGAGCCCGCCGGCCAGCGCCTGGTCCGCGAGAGGGGTGGGGCCCCACGTTCGCCTCACCGCGGCGTAGTGCGGGTAGAGCACTGCGGCCGAGCTGTAGATGGCGAGGGCCGTGATCGTGTTGACGGGCCCCGCCAGGAACAGGTACAGGACGCGCAGCGGGTCGGAGAGCCGCCGGCCGCCGGGGTCCGGGGAGAGCACGGGCCACCAGAAGATCAGCGCGCTGCCCACATAGAGGGCGTGCTCGATCCCGTGGACGAGCGGGCGCTCCAGGGCCGCTTCGTACAGCGGAGAGAAGTGGGACCCGACAAGGACCACGGCGAAGAGCACCCAGGCGACGACCGGGTTCCCCAGCGCACGCGCCGGAGCGCTGGAGATCGCGGCCATGACGCGGCGCCGTGTGGCCGGCCCGCTCGCGCGCAGGGCGAGCGTGACGGGCGCCCCCAGCAACAGGAGCGGAGCGGAGACCATGGTCAGCAGAAGGTGCTGCACCATGTGGACCCAGAGGAACGTGTCGGCGAAAGCGTCCAGGGGAGACTGAAGGGCCAGGAAAAGGAGCGCAACCCCACCGACGAACGCCGCCGTTCGGTGCCGGGGCCACGGCGAGCGGCCGGGAACGTTATTCACACGCCGCACTCCCCGCAGGTACATCCACCCCATCAGGAGGAGGGGCAGCGCCGTCTCGGGACGCAGCCGCCACTCCGTGAGCACCTGCATGAAGCTCGGCTCGGGGATGGTCGGCATCTCGGGCTCTCGCTGGACGCGATCGGAGTGGGGAGCCCCGGCGAGCCCGCTACTCGACGATCAACGTCCCCTGCATCTCGGTGGGATGGATGTCACACCGGAAGAAGTACTCGCCGGGGTCGGGAGCCGCGAACGTGTAGTCCACCGATGTCGGGCCGGTGATGACTTCCCCGGTGAATATCGCCTCCGAGGCACTCTGGTCCGTATACACCGCCACGTTGTGGGGCACCGCCTCCATGTTGTCGAAGGTGATCGTGACGTCCCCCCCGCCCGGGACGGTCAGCTCGGACACGTCGAACGCGATACCGTTCGCCGCAAGGGTCGCGCCCGCCCCTCCCTCACCCGGCTGGCCGCCTTCGCCCTCCGGTCCGCCCGGGCCCGGCTCCCCTCCCGGCGCGCCCTCGGTCACCGTGACGGTCCCCTCCATCTGGGTCGGGTGGACGTCGCACCGGAAGTAGTACTCGCCCGGCTGCGGCGAGTTGAACGTGTAGGTGACGGCCGAGGGACCCGTGATGATCTCACCGCTGAATAGCGCCTCGGAGCCCGTCTCGTCGGCGTACATCGAGAAGTTGTGCTGCACCGCGTTGTCCTTGTTGTCCAACGTGAGCGCCACCTCGATCCCCGCCGGCAGGGAGAGCTCCGTCTTGTCGAAGGCAGTCCCCTCCGCCGTGAGCGTGATCGCGGCCGGTCCGGGACCCCCGGCGCCACCTCCCTCGCCTTCGGCCTCGTCTCCGAGCCCCAGGGCGACCCCTCCGGCCACGATGACGACGGCGGCGGCGGCGGCGAGCAGTGGCCAGGAAGCCGGAAGGGTCCTGACCCGCCGTCCATACGCGACGAGAGCGGCGCCAATCAGGATGTTCATGGCCACGAACAGGGCGATCAACGCCGTGAGGATCTTCCCGGTCACCTCCACGCCCAAGACCTCTATCGGGTCGATCTCCGACACGACAAGCAGCACCCGGGAGAAGAAGAAGACGAGGATGGCGATGAACACGAGCGCGAGGACCGGGTAGAGGACCGGCGGGAAGCCACCGTGTGCCTCTTCCTCACCCACCTCCTCCGTAGTTTCGACCGGCTCGTCGGTCCTCAGCTCGCTCATCGCTTGCTCAGTTCCGATCGGACCTCACGCTCCACGTCACGCCACGCAAGCGCGTCCCAACCCTCCGACTGCTCTTCGCTCCACCAGCGGAAGAAGAAGACAGCGATCGCCCCCCAGAGGATCAGGCCACCCACGAGCTTCATCATGAGCCCCGCGATGAGCTGGTCGGTCAGGGGAGAGACCGCCCAGATCCGCGGCGCCGCCGCATAGAACGGATAGATGACTGTGCTCCCGAACGTCAGGAACGACGCCGGAACGGTTGGGAGCAGCGACTGAAGGAACAGGTAGAGCATGCGCCCGGGATAGGACAACGCGGGAAGCTCCGGCAGCGGGCTGAGGACCTGCCACCACATGAGCAACGAGGATCCGAAGATCAACGCGTGCACGCCGAAATGGGCCAGGTGATACCCGAGCGCCCAGTCCACGACGAGCGGCCAGTGGGTCAGGACGAGGACGGCGTTGAAGAGGATCAGTGCGGAGAGCGGCCGGCCGAATCGCCGCATGGCCCACTTGAGCGGACGGGGGCGAAGGAGTCGCCTCGCGAGCCAGGTCGGCGTCCCCATTATGAGGAGCGGCGGGGCGACCAGCGACAGCAGCAGGTGCTGGCCCATGTGGACGCTCAGGAGATAGCCCTCGGCGAGGTCGTGGATCGGCCAGCTCGACGCCGCGAGGACGGTGAGCACTCCCAGGGTGAAGGCGGCCCGCTGGGCCCCGGAGGCCGAGGGCTCGCCGGTAGTCGTGGGCGGGGGAGCGAGCCGCGCAAGCGCGAGGAGGTAGGAGCCCTCGAGCGCCGCGGCCAGCAGCAGGACGTCCGGGTGGAGGTGGAACGGGGGAAGGCTCATCCCTGATTGCCGCCGGGGTGGATCCCGAAGATGACGAGCACCACGGCGTAGACCGAGATGGCGAGCAGGAGCCCGGTCACGAAGAGCCGGCGGAAGATCGGGTTGTCGAACTTCAAGTGCATGAAGAAGAGCACGACCAGCGCGAACTTCGAGACGGCGAAGAACAGGAGGAGCCCGACCAGGAGGCCACGAGGCAGGTCCAGGTAGTAGAGGACGACCTCGGCCAGCGTGGCGAGCGCCAGCACGATGGCCACCACGATGTACTGGCGGACGCCGGGGTGACGGGCCTCGTCCAGCTCGTGCCTCGGAGCGGGCGTCAGTTCCTCGGGCACCTGGCGGGGCGTCTGAACGGAGGATGCCATGGCCGCCTCGTCCCTTACGTCGCCGTCGGGATGAGGTAGGCCGCCGCGAAGATGACGATCCAGACGATGTCCACGAAGTGCCAGTAGAGGCCCGCCAGCTCGACGGTCTCGCTCCTCTCCGGCGGCAACCGGCCGTCGAGCGACATGCCGACGAGCGACAGCAGCAACAGGATGCCGCCGGTCACGTGGGCGCCGTGGAACCCCGTCATGAGGAAGAAGCTCGAGCTGAACGCGCTGGATGTGAGCGAGAGACCCTCGTTCACGAACGTGGTGAACTCGTACACCTGCCCCGCGATGAACGTCATCCCGAGCAGGGCGGTCGCCATGAGCCATGCGCGCATCTTCGGCTCGTCGCGCCTCTGGATGGCCGAGAGGGCGAGCACCATGGTGAGGCTGCTCATGAGGAGCACGAAGGAGCTGACGGACGTGAAGGGTATGTCGTAGACCTTCGAGGGCGTAGGGCCTCCCTCGGACCGGCCCTGGTAGAGGAGGAAAGTCGAGATGAGCGCCCCGAACAGCAGGCATTCGGACCCCAGGAATGCCCACATCGCCAGCTTTACGTTCGACAGGCCCGTGCTGGTGGCGTGGACCTCGGGCTCGGGGACCGCCGTTGCCGCTCGCTCGGCCATCGGCTACTCCGCGGACGGTTCCATGGCCCAGCCGTAGAGGCCGAGCAGGAGGAGTAGGACGCCGTCGGCGACGAGGAAGGTGGAGTAGAGAAGGCCGAAGGCGAGGACGGGCAGGCCCAGGGCCGCGAGCAGCGGGAAGTACGAGGGCGAGGGCATGTGGATGCCGTGCCCTCCATGCCCGCCGGAGCCGTCCCCCGACCCCGAGTCGTTCCCATGGCCGGCGTCGTCGCGCCGGACGGCGACCGCTCCTTGGGCGTCCGCCCCGCCGGCGACAACGGGCGCCAGCCGTCCGTCCTGGCCCTCCGCGTACTTGCGGTGCCAGAAGTCGTCCAGGGAGCGGACCACGGGAATCTCGTCGAAGTTGTGCGCTGGTGGGGGCGAGGTGGTCGTCCACTCGAGTGTCCGCGCGTCCCAGGGATCTTCGGGCGCCGGCTCGTCGCGGCGATGCGCCCTGACCACGTTGAAGATGAAGACCGCGATCGACAGAGCGATCATGAAGGCACCGACGGTCGAGACCAGGTTCCAGAAGTCGAAGCCCAATCCCTCCTCGTACCGGTAGATGCGGCGCGGCATCCCCTGCAGGCCCAGGATGTGGAACGGCCCGAAGGTCAGGTTGAACCCGATGATCATGAGCCAGAAGTGCAGCTTCCCGAGGCCCTCGCTCAGCATCCGCCCGAAGAACTTCGGCCACCAGTAGTAGAAGCCGGAGAACAGGCCGAAGATGCTCCCCCCGAACAGCACGTAGTGAAGGTGCCCGACGATGTAGTAGGTGTCGCTCTGCTGGTAGTCCGCGGGGACGACGGCGTGGGTAACCCCCGATAGCCCCCCGATGGTGAACATGGCGATGAACCCGAGGGAGAACAGCATGGGCGTCTGCAGGCGGATGTCGCCCCTCCACAGCGTGGCCAGCCAGTTGAAGATCTTCACGCCCGTCGGGACGGCGATGAACATGGTCGAGAGGGCGAACGCCGAGTTCGCCACGGGACCGAGGCCCGTGACGAACATGTGGTGCGCCCACACGCCCCAGCCCATGAAGCCGATGGCGATGCCGGAGAACACCACGACCGGGTAACCGAACAGGGGCTTGCGGGAGAAGACCGGCAGGACCTCGGACACGATGCCCATCGCCGGCAGGATGAGGATGTAGACCTCGGGATGCCCGAACAGCCAGAAGAGGTGTTGCCACAGGATCGGGTCACCCTGAGCCCCCTGCGCCGCCTGGAAGAACGTCGTCTGGAACTGGCGGTCGAAGAACAGTTCGACGAGGCCGATCGTGAGGACCGGCAACGCGAAGATCAGCAGGAAGGAAACCACCAGCGTCATCCAGACGAACACGGGCATGCGCATGAGGCTCATCCCCGGCGCCCGCATGTTGATTATCGTGACGGCGAAGTTGATCGCCGACACCGTCGAGGAGATGCCGAGGATCAGGAGCCCCAGCGCGTAGAAGTCCATTCGGTGCACGGCGATGTTCTGGGTCGAGAGCGGCGCGTACCCTACCCAGCCGCCGTCCGGGAGCCCGCCCAGGAAGATCCCGGAGTAGAGGAACAGCCCCCCGCCGAGGAACACCCAGTAGCTGAAGGCGTTCAGCCGGGGAAACGCCACGTCGCGAGCCCCCAGCATGAGCGGCACCAGGTAGTTGAAGAACGCCCCCGACATGGGCATCACCACGAGGAAGATCATCGTGATGCCGTGCATCGTGAAGATCTGGTTGTAGACGTCGGCCGAGAGCACCTGGCCGTTCGGGCGGGCCAGTTGCAGGCGGATGAGCAGCGCCTCGATCCCGCCGAGCAGGAAGAACGCGAAGGACGTGTACCCGTAGAGCTTTCCGATCCGCTTGTGGTCCACCGTGGTGAACCAGCTCCACGCGCCCGTGGTCGCGCTGGGCCGGCGAAAGACGCCGCGGCGCCGGAGGACCTGTTGCTCGTCTACGACAGCTGCCATCGCCTCGGGCTCCTCGTCATTCCAGTCCCTGCAGATACGCTACCAACGCCTCGATCTCTTCCCTCGTCAGGTTGTAGTCGGGCATCCTCGCCCCCGGCTTCACGCTGTCCGGATCGTCCAGCCACGCACGCAGGTTCTCGGCGTTGTTCTGGAAGATCGCCCCCGCGAACGTCGCGCGGCTCCCGAAGTGGGTGAGGTTCGGTCCGATCCGCGCCTCCGCGCCCTGAACCCCCTCGATCGCATGGCATCCGACGCAGGAGCCGACCTCCGTGCCGCGGACGAAGATCTCCGCGCCCTGCGCCGCAGGGCTCCCCGCGGCCGGCGCCACGGCGGGGCGGCCCTGATCCTGTACCCAGGCGTCGAACTCGGCCGGGACCTGCGCGATGACCAGGAACTGCATGTTGGCGTGGGAGGCCCCGCAGAACTCCGTGCATTGGCCCTCGTAAGTGCCGGGCTCGTCCGCCTGGATGTTCAGGGTCGTCGTCCGGCCGGGAAGCATGTCCTGCTTGCCGGCGAGCCTCGGGATCCAGAAGCTGTGGATGACGTCCTCGGTCTCCAGGCTCAGGCGGACCGGGCGTCCGGCGGGGATGTGGACTTCGTTGGCCGTCACCACGCCGAGCGTCGGATACTCGACGTCCCACCACCACTGATGCCCCACGACCCTGATGTCGAGGACGTCGCCGGCGGGACGGCGGTCGAGCGAGAAGATGGTCCCCACAGTCGGGATCGCGATGCCCGCCAGCAGCATCGCCGGAATTATGGTCCACGCGATCTCGAGCCGGCGGTTGCCGTGCACCTGGACCGGGATCCCTCGGTCCCCGCGGTGGCGGAACCGGAAGACCGCGTACAGGAGCAGGCCCTGCACCAGGACGAAGACGGCGACGGCGATCCAGAAGACGGGCCTGAACAGCGTGTCGATCTGGCGGGCGTAGGGTCCCGCGGGGCTGAGCGAGTCCTGTGGGGCGTTCTCGGCGCAGGCTCCCAAAACCACGGCGGATACGGTGAGGAGCGCTCCGGTGCCGAGTCGCCGCTTCAATCGATCCGACATCGCTCCCCCGTGCTTCGAGCCCTCAGATGGCGCCGGAATCGGGCCGGAGGCAAACATACCATCGCCCACGCTGCGCCCGTGCCCTCGGGTGGAGGCGTCGGCTCAGATCCCGAAGCGGGCGACGGTGTCCACCCCGACGGCCGCGAACAGGAGCGTCAGGTAGGTGATGGAGTACCGGAACAGACGCATGGCCGCGCCCGCCGACCCGTCCCGGCGCAGAACGATGACCTGGAGCACGAACCCGGCCCCGAGGGCGACGGCGGCTATGAGGTAGACCGTCCCCAGGTCGGTGACGGCGTACAGGGCGAGGCTCGCGGCGACGAGCGCGAACGTGTACCCGAGCATCTGGCGAAGCGTCGCCTCCTTGCCGGCGACCACCGGCAGCATGGGAACGCCCGCGCTCGCGTAGTCGTCGCGGTAGCGAAGGGCGAGTGCCCAGAAGTGCGGCGGGGTCCACAGAAAGACGATGCCGAACAGCACGAGGGCTGGCAGGCCAACTCTTCCCGTGACGGCAGCCCATCCGACCAGCACGGGAACCGCCCCGGCCGCGCCGCCGATCACGATGTTCTGCGGCGACGTCCTCTTCAGCCACATGGTGTAGACGAAGACGTAGAACAGCAGTCCTGCGGTCGCGAGCGCCGCCGAGAGCAAGTTGACGGTCACGGCCAGGAAGACGAAGCCGGCCACTCCCAGGAGGATCCCGAAGGCGAGCGCGCTGCTCGGCTCGATGAGGTGAGTGGGCAACGGCCGCCTGCGGGTGCGTCGCATGACCTCGTCGATGTCCCGGTCGAGGAACTGGTTGATCGCGTTGGCGCCACCCGCGGAGAGTGTTCCCCCGAGGAGGGTGGCCGCGACGAGCCAGGGGCGCGGCAGGCCGCGATCGGCCAGCACCATCGCGGGCACGGTGGTGATGAGCAGCAGCTCGATGATGCGCGGCTTGGTCAGCCTGAGGTAGGCCCCAGCCATCACCGCGATCGAGATCGGAGAGGACGCTCGCCGACGAGCCGCCGCGTCGCTCATGACTTCGAACCCCTTCGGACCGTGGCCCCCCTCACCGCCGCGCGCGGACGGATGCTTGCCACCGCCGCGGTGGCGACCAGGGTCCCCCACAGCATGCCACCCAGCGTCACGTGCGCGATCGTCGGAACCGTCGCCAGGCGCGTCCAGACATTCGCCGCGCCGGTGAGCGCCTGCGCGAAGTACAGCGCGGCCGCGGTCGCCGCGAGAGTCGCAACTACCGGAGCAGCGGCCGGATCGCGTCGCGCCCGGATGGCCAGCCACGCGACGAGCACCCCCACGGCCAGGGCCAGGGCTCGGTGGGCGAAGTGAACCGCTGGCTCCACCGCTCCCAGATCCGGCACGACACGCCCGTCCATCAGCGGCCAGTCCGGGAAGACCAACCCGGCGCCCGCGCCCCTGACCGCCGCGCCGACGAGCATGAGGAGGAACACGGCGGCGGCAACGGACCAGGCGAGCCGGGTGAGGCCGCTCGCCGCCCCGGCGACCCGCGCTTCCACGTAGAACGCCTCGACGGTCGCGTACACGAGGGCG
>JACDCJ010000198.1 GCA_013817655.1 Actinosomnolentus pattersoniae (SeqCode) | reverse complement strand
GCCGGGTGTTCGCACGAGACGGCCACCTGTCGGCGGCGTCCTGGCTCGCGAGCACCTACAAGGTGGGGTGGGGAAGCGCCCGCGAGCAGGTGCGCATCGCCCGGGCTCTCGAGGAGATGCCCAAGACTCGTGCCGCGCTCGAGGGAGGGGAACTATCGATGTCGGCGGTGCGGGTGCTGGTAGGCGCCCGAGAGGCGGATCCACCCGCGTTCGAACGATGCGAGTCCGAGCTTCTGGAGGCCGCCCGGATCCACTCCATGCAGAACCTGCAACGCGTGGCCGCCTACTGGCGCCAGGCGGTGGAGAGAGAACAGGCCCTGGAGAGCGACGAGAAGGTGAGGGCGCGGCGGCGCCTGCACGCATCCGTGACCTTCCTGGGAATGGTCCGGGTGGATGGCACCCTAGATCCGGAGACGGGAGAGACTCTCCTCACGGCGCTTCGAGCGGTCCTTGACGCGGAGTCCCGATCGGGGGGGGTAAAGGACCGGACGCCGGCGCAGCGCCGGGCCGACGCGCTCGGAGAGATATGCCGCCAGTGGCTGGACTCCGCCGAGCGGCCCACGGTGGGAGGTGAGCGCCCCCACGTCACGGTGACCGTGGGTGTGGACGCGATGAGGGGCGAATCGGGCGGCTCGGGCGAATCGGGCGGCTCGGCGGGGCCCAGCGAGCTCGACCACGTCGGTCCCGTTCGCCCGGAGGTTGCTAGGCGGCTGGCGTGCGACGCGTCCATAAGGCGAGTCGTGATGGCCGCGCCCTCAGAGCCGCTCGACGTCGGTCGTCGCACGCCCGTTGTGCCTCCCGGGATGCGCCGGGCCGTGATCCTCAGGGACCGCCACTGCCGGTTCCCGGGCTGTGACCGGCCCCACACATGGTGTGACTCACACCACGTGATCCACTGGGCCGACGGAGGGCCGACGGCTTTGCCCAACCTCGTTCTGCTCTGCCGGCACCACCACAGGATGGTCCATCATCGCGGAGGGTTCCGATTGGAACTCGTCCGCGGCCGCCCGATCTTCCGCCGACCCGACGGGTCGGTCCTTGCGGATCGAGCCCCTCCTTAACTACCCGACCTAGGAAAGAGCCACGCCTGAGAGGTGGATGGCCGCTCCCTACATCCGCTTGTCGACGAGAGCATCAAAGGCGGAGCTGTCGTCCGCCAGCTCCCACACCTCATGCGCGATGCCGTCCTTGACATGGAAGACGTTGGCCCACTTCCACTCGACCGTGCCTCCGTCCGGGTCATCGAGGGAAGCGCTTCCGATGGCGATCACGTGCTCGTCGTTCCCGACCACCTCATGGACGTCCAGCCTCGGGCCGCTTCCCATCATCTCAGCCTGCTTGGCGAACAGGTTGAGGACTTCCTCCTTGCCACGGTAGGAGCCGCTCATCTTGCTCTTGCCGCCCACGTGCCACACCACATCTTCTGCGATGTGTTCGTCCATCCACTGCATGTCGCCCGACTCGAACGCCTGGAATCCCTGGCGCACGGCCGTCACGTTCGGGTGCTCAGTCTCGGTCATCGTTTCTCCTTTCGGGGCCGGTGGGCACCAAGTTAGCCCTCAGCGATGGATGCAAGCAAGCCAGGCGAAGCTCATCCCGGGAGCCGCTAGCCGGGGGAACCGCTAGCCGATCGAGCCTTCCATCTGGAGCTCGACCAGGCGGTTCAGCTCGACGGCGTACTCCATGGGGAGCTCGCGGGTGATGGGCTCGATGAAGCCGTTCACGACCATGGCGGTCGCCTCGGCCTCGGATAGCCCGCGGCTCATCAGGTAGAAGAGCTGGTCGTCCCCCACCCTCGACACGGTCGCCTCGTGGCCAAGCTGGGCCGTCTGCTCCTCGACCTCCACGTACGGGTAGGTGTCCGAGCGCGACTCCGCATCCAGGATCAGCGCATCGCAGCGCACGATCGACTTCGAGTGGTGGGCCTCGGGCTCCACGCGGATCAGCCCCCGGTATCCGGTTCGGCCACCGCCCTTGGATACCGACTTCGAGGTGATCACGGAGGACGTGTACGGCGCGGCGTGGATCGCCTTGCCACCGGCGTCGGTGTGCATGCCGGGGCCGGCGTACGCGACCGACAGGACCTCGCCGCGCGCGCCCTTGCCAAGCAGGTAGATCGAGGGGTACTTCATGGTCACCTTCGACCCGATGTTGCCGTCCACCCACTCCATGACCGAGTCCTCGTGAGCCGCGGCGCGCTTCGTCACCAGGTTGTAGACGTTGGTCGACCAGTTCTGGATGGTGGTGTACCTGACGCGGGCGCCCTTCTTCACGATGATCTCGACGACCGCCGAGTGCAGGGAGTCGCTCGTGTAGATCGGGGCCGAGCAGCCCTCCACGTAGTGCACGTAGGACCCCTCGTCCGCGATGATCAACGTCCGCTCGAACTGGCCCATGTTCTCGGCGTTGATCCGGAAGTACGCCTGCAGGGGGATGTCGACCTGCACGCCGGGCGGGACGTAGATGAACGATCCGCCCGACCACACCGCCGAGTTGAGCGACGCGAACTTGTTGTCGTTCGGCGGGATGATCGTCCCGAAGTACTCCTTCACCAGGTCGGGGTGGTCCCTGAGCGCGGAGTCCATGTCGGTGAACAGTACGCCCATCTGGTCCAGTTCTTCCTTGATCTTGTGGTACACGACCTCGGACTCGTATTGGGCCGACACGCCGCCCAGGTACTTCTTCTCGGCCTCGGGGATGCCCAGCTTGTCCCAGGTCCCCTTGATGTCGTCGGGCAGGTCCTCCCACGACTTCGCCTGCTTCTCCGTCGACCGGATGAAGTAGTAGATGTTCTGGAAGTCGATGTTGGAGAGGTCGGCTCCCCACCACGGCATGGGCCGGGCCTCGAAGTGCTTGAGGGCCTTCAGCCGGAACTTTCGCATCCACTGGGGTTCGGACTTCATCGAGGAGATCTCCTCGACGACCTCTGGAGAGAGGCCGCGCTTGGGAGTGAAGACGGAGTGATCCGGGTCGGACCAACCGAACCGGTAGCCCTTTCCGAGCTCCTCGAGATGCTCCTGCTGGGTGACTGCCATTCGCCTCAACCTTCCCTCGCGGCTTCCGACATCGAGTCTACACGGGAGAACCTCCTAAGTCGATCGAAACGATCGGATTCGAACATAGCCCGCCTCTCAACTCGCAATGACGTGGCGGAGGTCCGATAATTCGGCCTTGGCAAGTGCTTCCGAGCTAGCTCTGCAGCCTCGACCCCGGAGGA
>JACDCJ010000197.1 GCA_013817655.1 Actinosomnolentus pattersoniae (SeqCode) | reverse complement strand
GGGCACGCGCGCTCGGCGCGGGCGACTGGCACCTGATCACCCGTCACATCCTGCCGAACGTCTTCCCCTTGATCTTCGCGAACACCATCCTGGTGGTCGCCATCGCCATCCTCTCCGAGACCACGCTTTCGTTCCTCGGCCTCGGCGACCCGCTGCGGATCTCCTGGGGGACGATCCTCGAGTTCGCCTTCAACGGCGGCGCGGCCTCGCGCGGCGCCTGGTGGTGGCTGCTTCCACCCGGGGTCGCCATCGTGCTCGTCGTGCTGGCGTTCACGATGTGCGGCTATGCCCTCGACGAGATCCTGAATCCCAGGCTCCGGCGGCGATGATCTCGACCGGCGAGCGGGTGCAAGCATCGGTGGGGAGCCTCCTCTCCGTTCGCGACCTGAGCATCGCGTACCCGAGTCAGGCCGGGCCGGTTCCGGCCGTGCGAGGAGTGACTTTCGACGTCGCGGAGGGGGAGATCCTCGGGCTGGCCGGCGAGTCCGGGTGCGGCAAGTCCACGATCGCCCACGCCCTGCTGCGGCTTCTGCCGCCCGACGCGAGGGTGACCGGCCAGGTGCTGCTGAACGGCGAGGACGTCCTCACGATGAAGTTCGGCCGGCTGCGGGCCGTCCGGTGGGACGAGGCGTCCATCGTGTTCCAGGGAGCGATGCACTCCATGAACCCCGTCCAGCGAGTCGGGGATCAGATCGTGGAGGCCGTCCGGCTTCACCGGCCGGCGACGAACGAACGCCAGGGACAGGCGCAGGTGGGGGAGCTGCTCGAACGGGTGGGGCTTCCGGCACGGCGGGCCCGGGACTATCCGCACGAGCTCTCGGGGGGGCAGCGCCAGCGGGCGATGATCGCCATGGCCCTCGCCTGCGAGCCGAAGCTCCTCATCGCCGACGAGCCCACGACCGCCCTGGACGTCATGGTCCAGGCCCAGGTGCTGTCCCTGCTCAAGGAACTCCAGCGAGAGCTCAAGCTGGGTCTCATCTTCATCACGCACGATCTCTCGGTCCTGGTGGAGCTGTGCGATCGCATCGCGGTCATGTACGCCGGGCGCATCGTCGAGGAGGGACCCGCCGAGGCGATCTTCGAACGGCCGGCGCACCCCTACTCGTGGGGCCTCTCGGGATCGTTTCCGCGCATCGGCGACCCGGAGTACCGGCGGGCTCCCGGCGGGCTCCCGGGGGACCCTCCCGACCCGCAGCACCTGCCGACCGGCTGCCCCTTCCATCCACGGTGCCCCCGAGCCTTCGAGCCGTGTCCCGACACCGATCCCCCGATGTATCCGGCGGAACACGGCGGCTTCGCCGCCTGCCTGCTCCTGGACTCGAAGCTGAATCCAGAGGGAGCTCGCGCGTGAGCGCGACGGGAGACGGGCGAGGCGACGGCGCGCCGGTGCTGGAGGTGCGGGACCTCCACGTCTCCTTCTCGGGGCGGCAGGGCCTGGGCGCCGGGCTACTCGGTCGATCGGCAACGACAGCGCGGGCGGTGGACGGCGTCGACCTGGAGGTTGCTCGAGGTGAGATCGTGGCGCTGGCCGGCGAGTCGGGCTGCGGCAAGACGACGCTGGCCCGCGCGATCATGGGGCTGGTGAAGCCGGCCTCCGGGGAGATCCGCTACGCCGGCCGGCCCCTGCGGCACCGCGACCTTCGGGAGTTCCGGCGCAAGGTGCAGATGGTCTTCCAGGACCCCACGGGAGCGCTCAATCCCCGCCAGACGATCTACGAGTCGGTCGCCGAGGGGCTTCGCATCCATAAGGTTCCCGGCGAGGAGGACGTGCTCGTCTCGAAGGCGCTCGCGGACGCCGGCCTTCGGCCGCCGGAGCGATTCTTCCTGCTGTATCCCCACGAGGTCTCGGGCGGACAGCGACAGCGCGTGGTCATCGCCGGGGCGCTCGCTCTCGAGCCCGAGATGATCGTGGCCGACGAGCCGGTTTCGAACCTGGACGCATCCGTCAGGGGGGAGATCCTGGCGCTGCTCCTCAAGCTCCGCGACCGGTTCGGGCTCTCGCTTCTAATCGTCACGCACGACCTCGGTCTCGCGTGGACAGTGGCCGACCGCGTGGCGGTCATGTACCTGGGAAGGATCGTGGAGGTCGGGCCGGCGGAGGACGTCCTGACTCGGCCACTCCATCCCTATACCAAGGCGCTGCTCCAGGTCGTCCCCGAGGCGGGCGGCGACCTCTCGGGGAGGAGCATCCTCGCCGGGGAACCGCCCGATCCGACGCGGATCCCGCCGGGCTGCCGCTTCCACCCGCGGTGTCCGGAGGTGCAATCGGGACGCGCCGCGGAGCTGGGGATGGAGGAGCGAAACCGAACCGAGGTCCCACTGCTTCGCGAGATCCGCCCCGCCCACTTCGTCGCGTGCCACCTCGCATGACCACACGACGCTGGTTGTTTCTCCTGGCGGGGGTCGTCCTCGTCGGCGCCGTCGTCTTCGCGCTGATTGTTCCGACGAGCGTTCCGGAGCCGTTCCGCTGCGCGGAGGCCCCCTGTGACCCTGAACCGCATGATCCGGTTCGTATGGGTCCCGTCGTCCTGGCCGTTGGGGGTTTTGTCGCGCTTGTCCTCGTCCTTTGGGCCGCCGCGCTCAAACCGAGCGACTGAAACCCCCCGTCCGGGATCGCAAGACATCAGTGCGAAAGGGCCTACGCGAGGCGACGGGGTATGGTGCGCCTCCAGCGGCGGGACCATTTCGGCTCGCCGTCCTCGGTCACGTCCAGCTCGAGGTTCACCCGCCATCCCCTCGCGTCGCTCTCCACGGAGAGCCTCGCCTCGGTCGAGACCCGGGCTTCCGGCCACGACAGGGTGAAGGCAGACCGACCCCTCACCCACGCCGCGCCGGGATCACCCGTGGACACGCCGGCCGTGCCCTCGTAGCGCTCGGTCGAGGTGGCACCGCCGGGGTGGTCCGTCCTCGAACCGGCCTCCACGACGACGCGGGTCTCGCGGCCGAGGACGTCGTGTTCGACCCGCCACCCGGGTCGGTCGGCCTGATCGGTCGCTCCCCGGGCTCCGCTCGCGCCTTCCCGGGTTGTCTCGGCCTCGGCTCGATCGCCTTCGGAAGGGCCGGTCCGCGACGGCTGGTAGGCCGGCCTCACCTCGATTGGGGATGGTCCCGGCACCACCGGGAGGGCGAGCCGCGAGGCTCGTCTGTCGATGGTAAGCGTGACGGGCTCCGGCGGCGGCCACAGGTTCGGCCAGTCCGTGCCGGCGAGGTCCAGGCGGATGCGATGCCCCGGCTCGAAGACCCACGACGTCGCGTCGAGCTCCAGCGTCA
>JACDCJ010000051.1:7379-10648 GCA_013817655.1 Actinosomnolentus pattersoniae (SeqCode) | reverse complement strand
CGCTGTTCCCGGGAATGGGCGAGGCTCGGGCCGCGGTGGATGCCCTCGAGCGGGCGGGCGTCGACGCCACCCAGATCTCGATGCGAGGACGCGCAATCCGCGATGCCGGCAACCAGGCCGACACGACTCGACGGGACATCGCGGTCACCCGGTTCGTCGGCTCGCGTGCGTTCGCCGGCGCGGCCGCCGGCGCCGTCGTCGGAGGGATCCTCGGCTTCGCGCTGGGGGCGTTCGCCTTCGAGATCGGCGCCGACGCCTTCTGGGCCGCGATCGTCGGCGGCGTCCTCGCGGGAGGCGCCGTCGGCGGAATGCTAGGCGGCGTATCGTCCGCTGGGATCTCACCGGGCTGGGAGCTGACGCACGAGCGGAGCGGCGGCGGGGCGCTCGTCGTGGGCGTCCATTCCGCCGCCGCCGACCTGGTCGAGCGGGCGGGCGATGTCCTCGAGGAGCGCAACCCGCTCGCCGTGGGCCGATTCGACGCGAAGGGCCGGTCCATCGAGCCCTGACGGCGCGAGGGCTTCCGGGAAGCCGCGCCCGCGCAGGCGGGAAGCCGGCTCAGCCAGCCTTACGCTTCAGGAGGCGCACGAGGGTTCCGCGACGGTCCTGGCTGCCCTCCGTGATGCTGACCTCGTCGACGAGCGCCAGCATGAGGGGAATGCCCCTGCCGCTCGTCCGGGCGACGCCGGGCCTTACCGTCGGACGCCGGAACACACCCTGATCCTCGATGGTGACCTCGGCGGAGTCGTCGACCCTGCGGAAGCCCACGGTGAACTGGCGGCTGGGCGTGTGCCGCACCGCGTTCGCGCACGCCTCCGAAACCGCAAGCGCCAAGTCCTCGGCCGCCTCCGGGGGCAGGAGGACCTTCTCGGCATGCGACCTGACGAAGCGTCGAACGTCCGTGAGGGCGGTCGGATCAGCCGGAAAGGAACGTGTCTCCGGAGGGGGCGGTTCGCCAGTCATGTCCAGACTTTCCCCCGCGCCTTGAACAGTAAACGAAGGCGTGCCGCTACGATTGGGTCAGCCATGACGCAGCGACGGAAACTCGCGTTCACGACCGCGCTCTTCGCTGCGGCGCTCGCCCTGGTGGTCGCGAGCGCCGCGACCAAGGCGGTGGCCCCCCTGTTCGTGGCGTGGCTTCCCCTGGTAGCCGTTGCTTGGGTCCTGACTCGCCCCGAGCCCGGCCCGAACGCCTCGGATGGCGACCCGCCCGAGCGGGAGGCCGAGGACAGCGCCGTTTCCGACACGCCCGCAGGCGAGGTCCCCTGATCCGGCCCACTCCGGGGCAGCGGCCGGCTCAGCTCTTCTCGAGGTTCCTCTTGTTGGTGGCCGGCTTCTTCTCGGCCGACTTCGCCGAGTGCTTCGTCCGCTCGGCCACCTTCTTGCCTCGATCCCGGAGCCGTTCCCCCGCCGCGGCGGCTGCCGCGCCCGCCTTCATGGCCACCTCCGGGCCCCGCTCGGCCACCACCCTGGCGACCTGAGGCGCCTTCGCCGTGACCACGTCCGCGGCCTTCTTGGCCACCGCGGGGCCTCGCCGGGCGACCCGACGGGCGATGTCCGGGCCCTTCTCGGCGAGGACCCTCGCCACCTTCGGTGCGGCGTCGGCGGCCCTCTTTGCAACGTCGGGCGCCTTCGCGGCCATCGCGGCGAGCGCCTGGGCGGCGGCGGCGGCGAGGCTGTTCTCCTTCTTCGCCATATGGATCGACCTCCTTGGTGAGAGTCTGGCGCACGGGAGCGACCACCGGCAAGGCGTAGGCTCTAGAGCCATGGCCACACGGTGGAGGCCGCGGTTCCCGGAACGGCCGGTGGAGACGCCCCGGATCAGGGAGCTACCGGCCCCGCGCCGCACCGAGGGGATCGTCGGCACGTTCCTCGGAAGGATCTTCGCGTGGCCCTACCGGTGGGCGCTGGCCGGGCTTTACAGGTCGGGGATCCGCCCGTGGCATCTGACCGCCCTGTCCCTGGCTGCGAACGCCGTCATCGGCTGGCTGCTCCTGACCGGGCGATTCCTTCTGCCCGGCCTGCTGCTCGCGGTCGCGGGCCTGCTGGACATCTTCGACGGAGGAGTGGCTCGCCTCCGCGGTGAGGCCTCGCGAGCCGGTGCGTTCCTGGACTCGGTGGTGGACAGGATCTCGGACCTTCTCCTTCTCGGGAGCCTCTTCTGGGTCCTCGCCGGGCAGGGGCAGAGACTCGCGGCCGCCCTCACGCTCGTCGGGCTGATCGTGTCCCTCATGGTCAGCCACATCAGAGCCGAGGCGGAGGCCGTCGGCCTCTCGCTCTCCGAGGGGCTGATGCAGCGCCTCGAACGCTACATCGCCCTGATCATCGGACTCTGCATCCCCGGAGCGCTACTGCCCGTGCTGGTGGTGCTCGCCGGCCTCGGCTCCCTCACCCTGGCCCAACGAGCGTTCTCCTCTTGGCGGCAGCTCGGCGGCTGAGGCGCCCGGCCTGCTCGGCCAAGAAGAGTGACAAGAATGCGCCTCGGGCTTGACCCCGGGCGGGGGATGCGATACAAAGCGCATGGAACTGCTGGGGTCTTCGGACTCCGGCAGTTCCGTTTATTGGGGGGAAAACCCCTCCCCCGCACCGCTCGGACTTGCCCCATTCCCCGGCCGCCGCCCATAATCTGCCGAATGGTAGAGGCCACGGCCGATGAGGGCCGATCCACGATCCGCGCCGGGCTCGCGGGAAAGCGAGTGCTGCTCACCGGCGTGACGGGGTTCCTGGGGACAGCCGTGCTCGAGCGACTCCTCAGCGACCTCCCCGATACCAGCGTGATCGTCGTCGTTCGCGGCCGATACGGAAGCTCGGCGGCGGCTCGGCTCCAGGAGGTCCTCAGCCGGCCCCTCTTTGGGGCGTTTCGCGAGCGCGAGGGAGAGGAGGGCGTCCGTCGAGCGAGCGCCGAACGCATCACCGTGGTGGAAGGCGACATGGCGGCGACGCTTCCTCAGCTTCCTCCCGGTATCGATGTGGTCTTCCACTGTGCGGCGGCCGTGTCGTTCGACCCACCCATCGATCAGGCCTTCCAGACGAACGTCGTGGGAACCACCCGCCTGTACGAGGCCGTGGCCGCGACCGGGACCTCTCCGCACCTCGTGCACGTATCGACCGCGTACGTGGCGGGCCTGACCAAGGGGGTGGTGCCGGAGCAGACGCTTCCCCATCGAATCGACTGGCGAGCGGAGACGGACGCGGCGCTCAGCGCCCGGAAGGCCGTCGAGGACGCCTCCCGCAGGCCTGAGATGCTCGACGGATTCGTCGCGAAGGCGCGC
>JACDCJ010000051.1:0-7369 GCA_013817655.1 Actinosomnolentus pattersoniae (SeqCode) | reverse complement strand
GAGCACCGCCGCGCCGGACCGATGGAGGTCGCACAGGCGGCCGAGCAGCACCGGCAGGACTGGGTGGGCAAGCGGCTGGTGCACTACGGGCGGGCCCGCGCGCAAACGCTGGGCTGGCCGGACGTCTACACCTTCACGAAGGCGCTCGGAGAGCGGGCCACCGAGGAGGTGGCCGCCGCCCACGGCCTGCCCCTTTCCATCGTTCGGCCTTCCATCATCGAGAGCGCCCTGTTCCATCCCTACCCGGGCTGGATCGAGGGCTTCAAGATGGCCGAGCCCATCATCCTCGCCTACGGCCGGGGGGCGATCCCCGAGTTCCCCGGCATCCCCGAGGGCGTGATGGATCTGATCCCGGCCGACCTGGTCGTGAACGCCATGCTCGCGGTCGCGGCCGCCGGCCCCAAGGACGGGCCGGCCTACTACCACGTGTCCTCGGGCTCGCGAAATCCGCTGTCGTACCGAGAGCTCTACGGGAACGTCCGCGAATACTTTCGAGCGCACCCCCTGACCGAGCGTGGCCGGGGCGAGGTTCGCGTGCCGGACTGGCGCTTCCCGGGGCGGCGGCGGGTGGAGGCCCGGTTGCGCTCGGGGGAACGACTGCTCGACGCGGCGGACCGGGTCGTCACCCGCCTCCCGCGCTCGCCCACCGTTCGTTCCATGGCCCGCCGGCTGGACCGGGAGCGAGGACGGTTGGAGTTCGTCCGACGCTACGCCGATCTATATGGCGAGTACACCGAGATCGAGGTCCTGTACACCGACGACCGCACGCTCGAGCTCTCTCGCTCCCTCCCGGAAGTTGACCGCCGGGATTTTCCCTTCGACGCGGAGGTCATCGACTGGCGGCGATACCTGCAGGAGGTGCATTGCCCCGCGATCACGACGGCGATGCGATCCGTGGCTCCCCGGAGGCCCGATCCGGCGGTCAAGGTGACGCCGAGGGATGGGGCCCTGGCCGTGTTCGACATGGAGGGCACCCTGCTGGACTCCAACGTCGTGGAATCGTACCTGTGGTTGCGGATGGCGGAGCTCTCGCAGGATGAATGGCCTCTCAGCATCGCCTCGCTCACCGCGCGGATGCCCGGATACCTGCGTGCGGAGCGACGCGACCGGGGCGAGTTCCTTCGGACCTTCTACCGGCGCTACCGCGGGGCGTCGGCGGAAGGGGTGCGACGTCTGGTCGACGAGCACGTCGCAGAGCTGCTGCTTCGCCGCCTGTCGGCCCCCGCGGTCCGCCGGATCCGCCAGCACAAGGCCGCGGGACACCGAACGATGCTGGTCACGGGCGCCCTCGAGTGCTTCGCAAGGCCTCTCGGCCCACTCTTCGACGAGGTCGTGGCCACGCGACTCCAGGAGAACGACGGACTCTACACCGGTGACCTGGTCGGCCCCCCCCTGGTGGGCGAAGCCCGCGCGGCGTGGCTGCGGGCGTACGCCGCCCGGACCGGAACGAACCTCAAACGTTCGTTCGCCTACGCCGACAGCCACTCGGACCTGCCCTTGCTGCGGGTCGTAGGGAACCCCGTAGCCGTCAATCCGGACGTCGCGTTGTTCCGCGCGGCCCGGAAGCGGCGCTGGCCCGTCGAGAACTGGCGGCCCGCGCGGGGAACCCCGAGGGTCCTGACGCCCGAGCGTGTGTCCTGATGCAGGCACTGGAGCTGTTTCGTTCGACGCCCCGCTACGTGGCCGCGCGGACCCTCGGCGGCCGCGTTCCGGGCCTGGTTGCGGGGCCGCTGGCGCCGCTACGGCTGGTCAACCGCGAGGAGCCCAAACCCCTCGGCGAAGGGTGGGCTCGGGTACGCACGCGCCTCGGCGGGATCTGCGGATCGGACCTCGCCACCATCTCCGGCAAGGTGTCGCTCTACTTCTCGCCTCTCGTCTCCATGCCCTTCGTTCCCGGGCACGAGATCGTCGGTGAGCTCCTCGACGATGTCGATGGCCTCCCGCAGGGAACGCGCGTCGTCCTCGAGCCCGTCCTGGGGTGCGCGCCCCGGGGACTGGAGCCGTGCGGCGCGTGCGCGTCGGGGGCGACGAGCCGGTGCGATCGGATCACCGGGGGCCACCTCTCCCCCGGGCTGCAGACCGGGTACTGCGCGGACACCGGGGGTGGATGGGGCAGCGTCCTCGTCGCCCACCGCTCGCAACTGCACGCCGTCCCCGACCGGCTCACGGATGAGCGTGCGGTGCTCGTCGAGCCGCTCGCCTGCGCGATCCACGCGGCCCTGCGGGCCCGCCCGGAACCCGGAGACTCGGTGCTGGTCGTGGGAGCGGGGACGCTCGGCCTCTTCGCGGTGCTCGCCCTTCGCGCTTTCACGGACGCCGGCCGGGTGCTCGTCGTGGCGAAGCATCCTGCCCAGCAGGAGCTCGCCCGGCGGTTCGGCGCCTCGGACGTCGTCGGCACCGGCGAGGCGATCTCCCTGCTGCGCAGGACGACGCGCGCGTACCGTCTGGCTCCCGAGCGCGGCGCCCCGTACCTGTTGGGGGGCGTCGGCGTCGCCCTGGACTGCGTGGGGACCGGCTCCTCGCTGGCCCTCGCGCTGCGGACGACGCGCGCGGGTGGCCGGGTCGTGCTGACGGGCATGCCCGGGCCTGGCGCCGACCTCTCTCCGGTCTGGTTCCGAGAGCTCGAGGTCCTCGGGGCGTACGCCGCGGGAACGGAGGACCTTCCGGGCGGACGCGCCTCGACGTTCGACCCGGCAGTCGGCCTCGCTCTGGACGCGCCCCTCGACGGAGTGGTCGGGGCCGTGTATCGCCTCTCCCGGTGGCGGGAGGCGTTGGACCACGCCCTAGGGGCCGGTCGGCTCGGCACGGTGAAGGTGGCCTTCGACCCGAGAGTGGCATGAAAGCGAGGCGATCGTGAGCAGACCCGGTTTCGTGCTCGAGGTGGACGAGCGCACCCCACCGCTACTCGTCCACGAGGGCGAGGGCTTCCGGCTCCAGCGGTTCCCCATGGGGGCCCGAGTCGTCTATCCGCCGGACTCCCTTCCGGCCGTCCGGGACCTCAACGCCGCCATCCGTCACGCGCTCCTCAACCCACACGGGTCCGAGCCCCTGCCGGAGCTGCTGAGGCCGGGAATGCGGCTCACGATCGCGTTCGACGACATCTCCCTCCCGCTGCCGCCCATGCAGACGCCGGACATCCGTGGGCGGATCATCGAGCACGTCCTGGAACTGGCCGCACGTGCTGGCGTCGACGACGTGAGGCTCATCGTCGCGAACTCATTGCACCGGCGGATGACGCCCTCGGAGATCAAGCGGGCGGTGGGCGAACGGGTGTTCCGCTCGTTCTGGCCGGACGCGCTCGTCAACCACGACGCCGAGGATCCGGACGGGATGACGCACATCGGCGCGACCGAACGAGGAGAGGACGTCGAGATCAATCGGCGGGCAGCCGAATCGGACTTGCTCGTGTACGTCAACATCAACCTGGTGCCGATGGACGGCGGACACAAGTCCGTGCCCATCGGGCTCGGCTCCTACCGGAGCTTGCGGCACCACCACAACGTCCACACGATGCTCGAGTCCCGGTCGTTCATGGACCCGCCCCGCTCGGCGCTGCACGGGTCCGCAGCTCGAATGGGGCGGTTGCTCGCCGACCACCTCCGGATCTTCACGATCGAGACCACGCTCAACAACGACACGTTCCCGAAGGCGTTCGGCTTCCTGAACAAGAGGGAGTGGGAATGGTCGCTCGCCGATCAGGCGAACATGCTCGCCGCCAAGAAGGCGAACGAGAAGGCACCCGCGCGGATCCGCCGGGAAGTGTTCAGGCGGATCGTCTCCCCCTATGGAGTGACGGGCGTGAACGCGGGCGAGACGGAGGCGGTCCACGAAAGGACCCTCGCGAACGTGCACCGGCAGCAGCTCGTGGAGGTCGACGGCCAGAGCGACATCCTGGTCCTCGGCCTCCCCTACATCTGCCCGTACAACGTGAACTCGGTGATGAACCCCATCCTCGTCCAGTGCCTGGGCCTGGGGTACTTCTTCAACATGTATCTGGGCCAGCCCCTGGTGCGACGGGGCGGGGTGATGATCCTTCACCACCCGACGCCGTGGGAGTTCCATCAGGTGCACCATCCCTCCTACGTCGATTTCTTCGACGAGGTGTTGGCCGAGACCACGGACCCCACGGCGATCGAGGCGAAGTTCGAGCAGCAGTACGCGCAGGACCCCTGGTACATCCACCTGTACCGGAACTCCTACGCGTATCACGGGGTGCATCCGTTCTACATGTGGTACTGGGGCGCCCACGCCATGGAGTACCTCGACAACAATGTGCTGTTCGTCGGCGGCGACCGCCGGGCGGTTCGTCGCATGG
Source organism: Actinosomnolentus pattersoniae (SeqCode) (assembly GCA_013817655.1). GTDB lineage: Bacteria > Actinomycetota > UBA4738 > UBA4738 > UBA4738 > JACDCJ01. The sequence goes on along the minus strand of JACDCJ010000051.1, from coordinate 3,054 downwards.
GGTTCCGGGCGGCCTCGAGCTTCGCCGACGCACTCGAGATGGCGCGTGACGTCGTGGGAAGCAGTCCACGCATCACCTACCTGCACTCTCCGCCGCTCGCGCTCACCGAGGTCCGCTGATGGCCTCGCTGCTCGACGACGTGCGCGAGGTGGCCCGCGGCTGGCGGTGGGGACGCCGCGGGGTCCTTCCCCGGTCGGCCGAGCTCTCGAGCGACCCGCCTCCCGCGAAGGAGTTCCCCACCGCGTGGGCCCGGACGCCTGCCGGACGGGGGGCCAGGGAGGCGATTCAGCGGTTCGTCCTGCGACCACTCGTCTGGTCGCAGACACGGCCCAGCGTCGAGGGCCTCGACCACCTGGCCGGGATCCGGCCCCCGGTGATGTTCGTCTCGAACCACGCCAGCCACCTCGACGCGCCTCTCGTGCTGTGCTCGCTCCCAAAGCCCTGGCGCCGGCGAACCGCCACGGCGGCGGCCGCGGACTACTTCTTCGACGTCTGGTGGCGGGGGGCCAGCACGGCCCTGGTGTTCAACGCGATCCCCATCGAGCGAGCCGGGGGCGGCCGGCGATCCACGAACACGGCCCAGGCGCTGACGGCGCGGGGATGGAACCTCCTGGTCTTCCCGGAGGGAACCCGTTCACGAGACGGATGGGTCGGCCGGTTTCGCCACGGAGCGGCTCGCCTCTGCATCGAGCACGGCCTCCCGGCCATCCCCGTGGCTATTCGCGGCGCCTACGCAGCCATGCCGCGCGGCCGCTCGTGGCCCCGCCCCGGGCGCCTTCCGGTCTCCGTGCGCTTCGGCCCACCGCTCGCCCCGCGGGAGGGAGAGGACTTCGGGTCGTTCTCCCGGCGGCTCCAGGTCGCCCACGCCCGCCTGTGGGACGAGGACCGGACGACGTGGTGGGACTCCGTCCGCCGCGAAGCGGAGACCTCGACGCCGCCCATCTCCGGGCCTGAGGCGGCTCGGTGGCGACGCGTCTGGGAGGCGTCCCGCCCCATCGCGCGGAAGGAACCGAGCAGGGTCTGGCCAAAATGAGCGGACGATGGCCCGGAGCGGAGAGACCGTGACCCGCACCGGGGGAGAGGCCCGGCGCCGAAGGCTGCTGCGCGAGGCAATTCGGCTGTTTGGGCGCAGGGGCTACGAGGGAACCAGTCTCGAGGCAGTCGCGACGGCGTCCGGGGTGCGCAAGCAGACCCTCCTGTACTACTTCCCGACGAAGGAAGCGCTCCTCGCGGCGTGCGTCGCCGAGACGAGCGCGCGGGTCGCCGAGGCTCTTGCCACCGCCCTGGAAGCGGAGTCGAAGAGTCCCAACAAGGCCGAGGCGGTCATCCACACGGTCTTCGAGCTCGCCGGCGAATGGCCTGAATTCGCGCAGTTCATCCGCGAGGCGAGCCGCCTGGGGCCAGACGTGGTCGAGCGGTTCGTGCAGGTCCTGGAACCCCTCCGGCTGCGGGCGCTCTCATTCCTGGCCCGAGAGATGGCCGAGGGCCACATCCGCCCACAGGACCCGGCGCTGCTGCTCTTCACACTCTACACAGCGGTCATCGGCTCCATCACCGAGGCGGGCGTTCTGCGGGCCGTCGTCGGTGAGGATCGAAGCCGCACGGCGTTGCATCGGAGAGAGCAGGAACTCTTGACCTTCATCCGCACCGCGCTGGCTCCCAGCGAAGAGCCTGGATCGGAAGGCCCGGTGGTGCGGACCGGATAGGTCCGAAGGGGCGGGGCCCACTACCCGCTTGACGGCCTCGACTCGACGCCGCCGGAGGGCGGGACCTAGGATGGCCGTCGTCCCAAACCCCAGGAGGATCGCGCGCGCGGATGAACGTGGTGCTGCTCACGCGGGAGTACCCGCCGGAGGTCTACGGCGGTGCGGGCGTTCACGTCGAATACCTCTCGAAGGAGCTCGCGCGCCTGGTCGACGTCGAGGTGCGCTGCTTCGGCCGGCCTCGCCAGGCGGGTCCCGGCGAAACGGGTGGTGGACCGGTCGTGCGCGCTTACCAGCCGTCCGATGAGGTGCCGCAGGGCATGCTCGAGTCCCCGGTCCTTCAGGTCATGTCCACGGACCTGGCCATGTCGGCGGGCCTGAGCGACGCATCGCTCGTGCACAGCCACACCTGGTACACGAACCTGGCCGGGCACCTGGCGAAGCTCGCCAACGGCATCCCCCACGTCGCAACGACCCACAGCCTGGAGCCGCTTCGCCCCTGGAAGGCCGAGCAGCTGGGTGCCGGAGGATATGCCCTGTCATCGTTCTGCGAGCGCACCGCCCTGGAGGACGCGGACGCCATCATCGCCGTCTCCGAGGCTATGCGGGAGGACATCCTCAAGTGCTACCGCGACATCGATCCCGACCGCGTCGAGGTCATCCACAACGGCATCGATCCGGACGAGTACGTGCCCGACCCCGGGACCGACGTCCTCGAGCGTCACGGAGTCGACCCGAGCCGCCCGTCCGTCGTCTTCGTCGGGCGCATCACCAGGCAGAAGGGAATCGTCCACCTGCTGGATGCGGCTCCAGTGATCGACCCGGCGGCCCAGCTCGTCCTCTGCGCAGGAGCGCCCGACACGGAGGAGATCGGCCGCGAGATGGCGGAGAAGGTCCGGCTCGTACGGGAGCGGCGGGATGCGCCGGTGATCTGGATCGACCGGATGCTCGAGAAGCGTGAGGTCATCCAGTTCCTCAGCCACGCGACCGTCTTCTGCTGCCCATCGATCTACGAGCCACTCGGGATCGTCAATCTGGAGGCGATGGCTTGCGAGGCGGCCGTCGTCGCCACCGCCACCGGGGGGATTCCGGAGGTCGTCGTGGACGGCGTCACCGGGCATCTCGTCCCCTTCGAGGCCCTCGACGCCACGGGCACCCCCAGGAACCCCGAGCGCTTCGCCTCCGACCTCGCCGATCGCCTGAACGACGTCCTCCGGGAGCCCCACAGGGCGGCTGGGTTCGGGCGCAACGGGCGGCGGCGCGTGCTCGAGCGATTCACCTGGGCAGCCGTGGCATCGCGCACCCTCTCGCTGTACCGCCGCCTGGCCTGACGCCGTGCCCATCCGACCCG
>JACDCJ010000050.1:4462-10770 GCA_013817655.1 Actinosomnolentus pattersoniae (SeqCode) | reverse complement strand
CATGAGGACATACCGGGGCCGGCCGCTGCTCTCAACACGACGCTCGTGGTGGTGGCCACAAACGCGCGGCTGTCCAAGGAGCGCGCGCACCTGCTGGCGATCGCCGCCCAGGACGGCATCTCGGAGACGATCCGCCCCGCGCATACAATGTGGGATGGGGACACGGTCTTCTCCCTCGCCACGGGCGAGGTCGAGGCGGACCAGAGGGCACTCGAATCCCGGGCTGTCGCCGTGGTCGCCGAGGCCATCCGGCGGGCCGTGCTCCTCGCGAAGAGCGTTCCGGACTTCCCCTCGGCACGGGAAGGAAATGAGCCATGAGCATGACGCTCGAGGAGCTCGGGGCCCTCGCATCCACGTGCACGCTCTGCCGGCTGGCCGCCGGACGAACCCAGGTCGTTTTCGGTGTGGGAAGCCCCTCGGCCGACGTGATGTTCATCGGCGAGGGACCGGGGTATCACGAGGACAAGCAGGGTGAGCCCTTCGTGGGCGCGGCCGGGCAGTTGCTCACCCGGCTGCTGGGGGAGGTCGGCCTGCGCCGTGAGGACGTCTACATCGCGAACGTGGTGAAGTGCCGCCCACCGGGGAACCGGGACCCGTTGCCGGACGAGATCGACTCCTGCCGCCCGTATCTCGTCGGGCAGCTCGAGCTCGTGCGACCGCGCGTGGTGGTCACCCTCGGCAACTTCGCGACTCGGATGATCCTGGAGCGGCAGGTCTCCATCAGCCGCGTCCGGGGGCAGCGATTCGAGCTTGACGGCCGGACCGTCGTCCCCACGTTCCACCCGGCCGCGATCCTTCGTGGAGGCGGCGAGGCGAGCGCCCAGATGGCCGCCATTCGTTCGGACTTCGCCGCCGTCAGGGCCATCCTGGCGGAGCCGCCGCCCGTCCCGGCGGCCGTCGAGGAGCAGCTCGGGCTGTTCTGAGGGGTGCGATGGTCTCGCTGAAGCTCGTGTGCCCCTCCGCGGAGGAGACCCGTTCGGTCGGCCGGGCGCTGGCGGAGATCCTGACGCGCGGGGATGTGGTCTCCCTCACGGGCGACCTGGGCGCGGGCAAGACGACCTTCGTCCAGGGCGCGGCCGATGGGCTGGGAGTCGCCGAGCCCGTACTGTCGCCCACCTTCACGCTCGTGCGAGAGTACGAGGGCCGCCTGCCGGTCACGCACATGGACGTGTACCGCCTCGACCGCATCCAGGACGTCCTCGACCTTGGGTTCGAGGAGCTGATGGACCCGGGAGGGATCCTCTTCCTCGAATGGGGCGACGCCATCGAGTCGCTCCTCCCGGAGTCCTACCTCGAGGTCGAGCTCGTTCTGGCGGGCGAATCGGAGCAGCGGTCCGTCCGGATGTCGGCGCAGGGAGCGGCCTGGCAGCGCCGCTGGCGCCGGCTGGAAGAGCTCACCACCCCCTGGGCGGCGTAAGGGGTCCCCGTGCTGGTCATCGCGATCGAAACGTCCACGCCGCACTCCACGGTGGCCCTCGGGAACGAGCAGGGCATCATCGGGTCGACAATGCTGTCCCGCGGACGCGCCAACCACGAGGTCGTCGTCCCGGCCATCAACCACCTGCTCCAATGGGCCGAGGTTCGGCCCTCGTCCCTCGGCGGGATCGCGGTCGGCCTCGGCCCCGGGCTCTTCACCGGCATGCGGGTCGGCATCGCGACCGGCAAGACCCTCGCGCAGGCCCTCGGCGTTCCCATCGTCGGCCTCGCATCTCTGGACGTGCTGGCCTTCTCGGCCCGCTACTGCCGGCGCCTCATATGCGCGGCCATCGACGCGAAGCGGGGGGAGCTGTTCTCGGCGCTCTACCGCCCCGTCCCCGGGGGCGTGGCCCGGCAGACGCCATTCGAAGCGGCGAAGCCGGCGCACCTCACGGCCGAGCTCGAATCGCGTCCGGAGGATATCCTCGTGGTCGGTACGGGCGCGCTCGTCTACCGGCGGGAGCTGGAGGAGGCCGGCAACCATGTGGAGTTCGCCTCGCCGGCGTGGGCCTATCCAGCGGCGACCTCGCTCGTCGAGCTCGCCATACCCAGGCTTCTTCGAGAGGATTACGACCGCCTGTACGATCTTCAGCCCCACTACCTGAGGAAATCGGATGCGGAGATCGCTTGGGATAAGCGCCGGCGAACCGGCTGACCTCGAGATCGTTCGGATGCGCCGGCGCCACCTGAAGGGCGTGATGGCGATCGAGCGTCAGGTCTACCCGCGCCCCTGGAGCCCCAACCTCTTTCTCTCGGAGATGACGGAGATGCGCAATCGCACGTATCTGGTGGCGAGGCTGGGCCGGGAGCTCGTGGGCTACGGCGGGATCATGTCGTATGGCGAGGAGGCCCACGTCACCACCATCGCCGTCGACCCGGCCCACCACCGGAGGAAGATCGGGACCCGGCTCCTCTTCGAGCTGATCCAGGAGGGCATCCGGTTGGGCGCGAGGGCCGTCTCGCTCGAGGTCCGGGTCTCGAACTGGGGCGCGCAACGCCTGTACAGCCGGTTCGGATTCCGCCCCGTGGGCGTCCGCAAGGGCTACTACCAGGAGACCGGAGAGGACGCCCTCGTCATGTGGACCGAAGACGTCCACCGGCCGGGGTACCGCAAGCAGCTCGAGGAGATCGCCACGAAGCTTCCGGCCGGCGTCCGGCCATCGTGACCCACCCACCGACCGGATCTCGCCCCTAGCGATGCGGGTCCTCGGCATCGAGACCTCATGTGACGAGACCGCCATCGCGGTCGTCGAGGACGGGCGCGCGGTGCTCTCCAACACCATCGCGAGTCAGGTTCATCTGCACGAGCGGTTCGGCGGCGTCGTGCCGGAGGTGGCCTCGAGGGCGCATCTCGAGAACTTCAACCCCTTGCTGGAGCTCTCGTTGAAGGAGGCGGGGATGACGCTCGGGGAGATCGACGGCGTGGCGGTGACGGTCGGGCCGGGCCTTGTCGGTGCTCTGCTGGTGGGCATCGCGGCGGGGAAGTCGCTTGCGCTGGCCCTCGACCTGCCGTTCATCGGCGTGAACCATCTGGAGGGGCACATCTTCGCGAACGTTCTGGAGTCAGGACCGATCGAGGAACCCTACGTGGCGTTCCTCGTCTCGGGCGGCCACACGATGCTGGTTCATGTCCCGCAGGCGCATGCGTACGAGATCCTCGGCCAGACCCTCGACGACGCAGCCGGCGAGGCGTTCGACAAGGTGGCCAGATTCCTCGGGCTCGGTTTCCCAGGGGGCCCGGCGCTCGACGAGCTCGCGCGGAAGGGTGACCCGAACGCCGTGCGGTTTCCGCGAGCCGTGACCCAGCGCCGGTTCGACTTCTCCTTGTCCGGCCTGAAGACGGCCGTGGTCCGTCACGTCAAGGCCGAGCGCGCGACTGGTCGTGAGACCCCGGTGCAGGACCTCGCGGCGTCGTTCCAGGAGGCCGTGGTCGAGGTGCAGGTCGAGAAGACGATATCCGCCGCACGCGAGATGGGGGTCCATACCGTGGCGCTGGGCGGGGGGGTGGTGGCGAACAGCCGGCTCCGCCGTCTGCTGGCGGAGCGTGCGGCGAGCGAGGGGCTGCGGCTGCTGGTGCCCTCGCCGGAGCTCTGCACGGACAACGGCGCGATGATCGCGTGCGCCGGGCACTTCCGGTTGATGCGGGGCGAACGCACGCTCCTAGACGTGGGAGCCTCGCCGGGGTTAGCCCTGAACTGAGCCGGCCTTGCCGCCCCAGACCTTCTCCTCCAACTCGCCGAGCCGTCTCGGGTCCCGGTGGAGAACGACCGCCCGCTCCAGCTCGCTCGCTCGAACGAGCTGGCGCTGGGACTTGCCAACACGAGTCCACTGGGCCGCGAGCCGCCCCTCCTCGATCCAGTGAAGGATGGTCCCGTATGAGACTCCGGCGCGGTCGGCGGCCTCGTGGCGTGTCAGGAGCTCTTCCGGCATGGCGATGCCTCCGTGACCGACGACCTGGGGCTCGCTCCCTCACCTCCCCGTGACGGGGCGAATCGTCGTGACCCCCCAACGACCTACGCCGAACATCGTACACGGGGGGCAGCAAGGCAGGCACCCAAATCTTTGCGTGGGGCAGGAGGTGGCGATCTCGATCGCCGCGTCGGTCCCCCAGACCCCGATGCGTCGGATAGCGCTCACGCCCGCGGGCGTTGACTGTCTCGCAGCCCGGTAGCTAGACTGTTAGCACTCGCGAGTTGCGAGTGCTAACAATGGATCGATGAAGGAGGAGGGAATGGCGAAGTTCAGCTTGGAGCCGCTGGAGGACCGGATCGTGGTTCAGCCCGGCGAGGATGAGTCGACGACGGCCTCGGGTCTCGTGATCCCGGACACGGCCAAGGAGCGACCGCAGCAGGGCGAGGTCATCGCGGTCGGGCCCGGCAAGTTCGAGGACGGTCAGCGGACGCCCATGGACGTGAAGACCGGGGACACGGTCATCTACTCGAAGTACGGCGGCACCGAATGGAAGGACCGGGACGGCACCGAATACCTGATCCTGTCCGCCCGCGACGTGCTCGCCATCGTACGCAAGTGATCGGACGGGAGGATCCATGCCGGCAAAGCTGCTGAAGTTCAACGAGGAGGCCCGGCACGCGTTGGAGCGGGGGGTCGACAAGCTCGCCGACACCGTCGCCATCACGCTGGGGCCCAAGGGGCGGAACGTCGTCCTGGACAAGAAGTGGGGCGCCCCCACCATCACGAACGACGGGGTGACCATCGCGAAGGAGGTCGAGCTGGAGGACCCCTGGGAGAACATGGGGGCGCAGCTCGCCAAGGAAGTCGCGACCAAGACGAACGACGTGGCCGGTGACGGCACCACGACGGCCACCGTTCTGGCGCGGGAGATGGTGCACCTCGGCATGAGGAACGTCGCGGCCGGAGCCAACCCGATGGCGCTCAAGCGCGGCATCGAGAAGGCCGTTGCGGCCGTGGTCGAGCACCTCGGGAAGCAGGCTCGTGACGTCGAGGGCAAGGCCGAGATCGCCCACGTCGCGGCCCTGTCCGCGGCCGATCGCAGCATCGGGGAGAGCATCTCCGAATCGTTCGAGAAGGTCGGCAAGGACGGCGTCATCACCGTCGAGGAGTCGCAGACCTTCGGCATCGAGCTCGAGTTCGTGGAGGGAATGCAGTTCGACAAGGGCTACATCTCTCCCTACTTCGTGACCGACCCGGACCGGATGGAGACCGTCTTCGAGGACCCCTACATCCTGCTGGCAGGCAAGAAGATCTCGAGCGTCCAGGACCTGCTGCCGATGCTGGAGAAGGTCGTCCAGGCCGGAAAGCCGCTCGTCGTCGTGTCCGAGGACGTGGAGGGCGAGGCCCTGGCGACCATGGTCGTCAACAAGATCCGCGGGACCTTCCAGTCCGTCGCGGTGAAGGCTCCCGGCTTCGGCGACCGCCGCAAGGCGATGCTCGAGGACATGGCGATCCTCACCGGGGCCCAGGTGGTCTCCGAGGAGATCGGGGTCAAGCTCGAGAACGTGTCCCTGGACATGCTCGGCCGCGCGCGACGCGTGGTGGTAACGAAGGAAGACACCACGATCGTCGAGGGCCAGGGCGAGGCCGAGGACATCAAGGGCAGGATCAACCAGATCAAGGCCGAGATCGACCGGACGGACTCCGATTGGGACCGCGAGAAACTACAGGAACGCCTCGCGAAGCTCGCCGGGGGCGTCGCACTGATCAAGGTCGGAGCGGCCACCGAGGTGGAGCTCAAGGAGAAGAAGCACCGGATCGAGGACGCCGTCTCGGCCACCCGGGCAGCCATCGAGGAGGGCATCGTGCCCGGAGGCGGAGTGGCGCTCATTCGGGCGGAGGAAGCCGTCGACGCCGGCGCTCTAGGTCTGGAGGGCGACGAGGCCACCGGGGCGACCATAGTCCGCCGGGCGCTCGCCGCTCCCGCTCAGCTGATCGCCAAGAACGCCGGGTACGAGGGCTCCGTCGTGGTCGAGCGCATCCGCGGCGAGTCCGGTCCGAACGGCTTCGACTCGGCGACGGGGGAGTGGACCGACCTCGTGAAGGGCGGGATCATCGACCCCGCCAAGGTCACCCGCTCGGCGCTGCAGAACGCCGCGTCCATCGCTGCTCTCGTGCTGACGACGGAGAGCGCGGTGGTCGAGAAGAAGGAAGAGGACGAGCCGGTCGGTGCCGGCGGCCACGGCCACATGCACTGAGCAACCGCTCGAGGACCATCGAGGGGAGCCTGGGCCCGGCGCCCGGGCTCCTCTTTCTTCTGGAAGGCCGCGGCTGCTAGCTCACGCCGTCAGGCTCTCCCTCGAACCACACCTCGAACCCGTTGGGCGAACGCACCTTCACGATGCGGTAGCGCCAGTCGG
>JACDCJ010000050.1:0-4452 GCA_013817655.1 Actinosomnolentus pattersoniae (SeqCode) | reverse complement strand
CGACACGTCGTAGTCGAGGCCCGTCACGTTCGCAGGCAGCAATGACCGCGTCGACGTCACTCACGCCGAGCTGCCACTGGAGGACGCTCTTGGCCCGGCTCGGGTCGCTGTCCGCGCGAGTGGTCAGCCCGAACTCGACCGAGTCGTTTCCCACCGCGATGAACCCCGGGTACTCCGGCCCCTCGTACGTCGTGCGGAGGTCGAAGGTCGCATAGAAGCGACGCTCGGATTCGGGATCTTCCACGTACAGGATCGGCACCAGCTTCGTGACGAGGTCGGACATGTGTCGGCTCCTTTGCCGCGTGCGCGGGCTTGCCGCGAATCGAACAGAGATTTCAACAATGTCAGGGAGGTTCCCAGGGGATGGGCCGCTCGCGGGAGGAGACGAAGAGCCCGTAGAGGAGCCCCAGGGCGAAGCAGACGGTTGAGATCGCGAGCAGCCACCAGCCGACCACGGACTCGCTCGGAGCCAGGCCGAACGCCAGGTTCAGAACGACGGTAGCCGCGATAAGCACGCTCGCGAAGGCGAATGCCCACGACCACCACCAGAGCTCGTCGATTCGATGGGCTACCAGCACCATGAGCAGGGCGAGCCCGAAGGTCTGGATCCCGAGGACCCGCAACCACACGTCGCCCTGGCCGAATCGCTGGTCCGTGAACCACGCGAGGGCCACTCCGGGCGCGACCGCGAGCACCACGCCGGCCACGGCCCACGCACCGGCCTGCAGGTAGAGCACGCGACGGAGCGCTCTCACCCGGCATTCACGGTCCGCTACAATACCGGCGCTTCTCTGCAGCGCGGGTGCTCCGTGGCCCGCGCTTTTTTGAGGAACGCGCGCATTCGGGCGGAAGCGCCCGATCTCGAAAGGAGCACATGAGTCAGGGCCCCCGCGTGGCGGTGATCGGGCTGGACTGCGGCACCCCGCAGCTGCTGTTCGACCGCCTCTCCGAAGAGATCCCCAACATCAACGCGCTCATGGAGCGCGGCATGCACGGGGACCTCGCGAGCATCACTCCGCCGATCACGGTTCCGGCCTGGGCCTGCTCGATGAGCGGCAAGACCCCCGGGCAGCTCGGCATCTACGGCTTTCGCAACCGCAAGGATTCCACCTACGACGGACTATCCCTCGCGACGAGCCTCGCCGTGAAGGAGCCCCAGGTATGGGACACTCTCGGCCAGACGGGGCGAAAGTCACTCCTCATCGGAGTGCCGCCCGGCTACCCCGCGCGGCCGCTAGAGGGATGGCGGATCTCGTGTTTCCTCACCCCGCCGTCGGCCGCGGAGTTCACCTATCCGAAGGAGCTCGGTGCCGAGGTCCGCGAGGAACTCGACGGCGAGGACTACATCTTCGACATCCCCAACTTCCGGGAACAGGGCATGGAGTTCGTGCTGGATCAGGTCTGGAAGATGACAGAGCGCCGCTTCCGGGTGGCCCGCCGTCTCGCCCGGAACAAGCCCTGGGACTACTTCATGCTCGTCGAGATGGGCCCGGACCGGCTGCACCACGTCTTCTGGCAGCACTTCGACCCCAAGCATCCGAAGTACGAGCCGGGGAACAAGTTCGAGACCGCCTTCCAGGACTACTACCGGTTCCTGGATGCGGAGGTCGGCAAGCTTCTCGAGGTTTTCCCGCGGGATGCCGTCACCATCCTCATGTCGGACCACGGAGCCCGTCCGATGATCGGCGGCGTCTGCTTCAACGAGTGGCTGGCGCGCGAGGGGTACCTGCGATTCACCGAAGATCTGGCGGGGCCGACACCCATCGCGAAGGCGCCGATCGACTGGAGCCGCACGGTCGCCTGGGGAGACGGCGGCTATTACGGCCGGTTGTTCCTGAACGTCCGGGGCCGCGAGCCGGAGGGCATAGTCGACCCCGCCCGGTACGAGGACGTGCGCGACGAGATGATCGCGAAGCTCGAGGCCATGCCCGGACCGGACGGGACGCCGCTCGGGACCCGGGTGTTCAAGCCGCAGGACGTCTACTCGGAGGTTCGCGGCGTGGCGCCCGACCTCATCGTCTATTTCGGCGACCTCGAGTGGCGCTCCGTCGGCACGGCGGGGACGCCGGAGATCTTCACCTACGAGAACGACACCGGCCCGGACGGGGCCAACCACGACAGGACCGGCATATTCGCCATGGCCGGCCTGCCCGGCCAGCCCACCGGCCGCCGAGAGGGGCTTCGCCTCATCGACGTCGGCCCGACCATCCTCTCGCTCTACGGCCTCGACGCCCCCGAGGGCGCCCAAGGAAGGAGTTTCCTGTGACCTCTCACGACGATCAGAAGGGCTTCACGATCTGGTTCACCGGGCTTTCCGGTGCCGGCAAGTCGACTCTCGCCGAGATGCTCTATGACGAGCTCAAGAAGAGAGACCTCAAGGTGGAGATGCTGGACGGAGACGTCGTCCGCACCAACCTCTCGAAGGGCCTCGGGTTCTCGAAGGAGGACCGGGACACGAACATCCTGCGGATCGGCTTCGTGGCCGACCTCCTCACGCGCAACGGTGTGGCGACGATCGTGTCGGCCATCTCCCCCTATCGGGAGGCGCGCAACCAGTGCCGCGAGATGATCGGTCAGTTCGTCGAGGTGTACGTGCACGCCACGGTCGAAGAGTGCACGCGACGGGACGTCAAGGGGTTGTACCAGAAGGCCCTGGCCGGAGAGATCACCGGGTTCACGGGGGTAGACGATCCCTACGAGCCGCCGGAGAACCCGGAGATCCTCGTGGACACGCTGTCGGAGGAGCCGGAGGAGTCGCTCCGGAACCTCCTGGAGAAGCTCGGGGAGATGGGCTACATTCGCGAGACCGCTCGCCTGGCCGGCGTCAGGTCCTGACGTCCGGCCAGACAGGGTGTGTTCGGCCGGCTGAGGCTCAGGCCGGCAGCCAGCTCGGATCGCTCTCCTTCAGTCGAATGCTTCTGGGCGTGATCGGACGCTGGTTCGTGCCGTCGGCGTCGATCGCGTAGACCGCGGTGGTTCCTCCCCGCAGCAGCTTCGTGTAGGCAATGGTGCTGCCGTCGGGGGACCAGTCCGGCTGGGACTCGGTTCCCGCGTCCGGCGTGAGCTGCGTGCTCGAGAACATCTCCAGGTCGAAGACCCAGATGTTCGATGATCCGTCGAACTCGCACTGCGTGAACGCGAACCGGTTGCTGTCCGGGGCCCAGGCCTGGTCCTTCCGGCAGTAGGAGTAGCTCCCCAGGCTCTGGAGCCCGGTGCCGTCGGGGTGCACAAGGAACATCCCCACCGGCCGAGCCGAGAATGCGATCCACTGGCCGTCTGGGGACCACGCGGGCGTCTCGTCGTCGACGTCGTTCTCGTTGATCTTCACGGCGTTCGACCCGTCCGCGTTCATCTTAAGAAGGTCGTGCTCGCTCACGCCGCGCGTGAAGACGATCTGCGAGCCGTCGGGGGACCAGTCCGGCGTGAGGTCGCTCGCGTTGGAGGTCAGCTGTGTCAGGCCGGTTCCGTCCAGGTTGATCACCCAGATCCCGGCCGCCTCACGGACGAAGGCGACCTCGGAGCCGTCGGGTGCGACGGAGGGCATGAGTTCGTTCACGCCCGGGGTGTTCGTGATGTTCATGCGGCCGGTTCCATCGGGGTTGGCCACGTAGAGGTCCTTCTGGCCGGAATCCCCCACGTAGACGAACCTCCCGAGGACGTCGGGCGCCGCAGCGGCGGGACCTACGCCTGCGAGGGTCGCTCCGAGGACGGTGAGGCACGCAACGGCGAGGGTGGTTCGGGACTTGGTCATCGGCCGAACTCCTTCTATCGGATATTGGACATAAAGGATACGAACGCCAACGCCCCGAAGACCCTCCTCGGTGCCCAGCGGAGTGTGAAGGAATGGTAAGGAGTCGGTACCGTCGCAGCGCCAGCGCAATGACACTTCCTGTCCGGCGCTGGCCACAATTGTTGGCTTTCTGCGTGGCCGGCCACAGGGGCATCCAGTGAGAGGATGACGGGGATGGTGATGAGGCGATCGTTCCTGCTCGTCGCCGTGCTCGTGGCGGCGCTGCTCGCCCCAGTGGGCGCTCAAGCCGGCTCGGCCTCCATCGCCCTCTCACCTCAAGTCGGTCCGCCGACCACCAAAGTGATGGTGAGCGGGACTGGATTCGCGCCCAACGAGCACCTGTACGCCTTCCGTCTCCCCGGTGCCCGGGGTACTAATGCCTCTCGAGGAGCAGAGCGATGAAGCGAAGAGCATCTGGAGGGCGGAGATCCAGAATCGCATTCATGGCGGGCGCGATAGTGCTGGTCGGCCTGGCGGGTGCGGTTGCGCTCGTGGGCGTGGTGGCAGCCAAGGACTCCCAGACTCCACCACCTCAACCGGATCTTGGCGATCCGGTCGCCTCTCTCTCATGCCCGCCCCTTGACCAGATCGGCATCTTGCTTCCGTACGGATCGTATCCGCACCCCTCGGCGAATCTCGCCGTCCAAGAGTTCGTGCAGAAG
>JACDCJ010000049.1 GCA_013817655.1 Actinosomnolentus pattersoniae (SeqCode) | reverse complement strand
ACGAGCGCCGCCTCGAAGGGCTGATGCTGGGGCTCCGGATCGCCGACGGTGTGCCCTCCGAGCGGCTAGACGGTGTGCGAGCCGATGAGCTGATCGGCCACGGCCTCGCGGCCCGCCGAGGCGAGCGCATTGCCCTCACCGACCGCGGCCTGTTCGTGGCAAACGAACTGGTCCTGCAGCTCGCCCCTACGGTTCGGTAGTCGAGTCGCGGAAACACGGTGAACGCGTGAGCGGGCTGAGGCCCAATGGGTTCACGGGTGTCTCGTAGTCATCGACGGCGGTGACGCGGAAGACTTCGTCCTCGACCGCGAAGGTCGTTTGGTGGACGATCCAGTTCATCTGGTCCTCTGACAACTCAGCGTTGATGGCGCTCATCTCGGCGGTCCCGTCCGGTGCCGTCGAGCACGCCAACAAATCACGGTGGGTCACCGTTCCGCCCTGAGCGAAGCGTGCCGCTTCTCCCGGCATGAAGGCGGGCGGATCACCGGGAGGGGCCACGATGAACCGGATGGGACCGGGCTCTCCTTTAGGAAGCCGATACAGCTCCACGAAGGACGTCGATGCGCCTTCGTGCACCGTGATGGCCAACTCTGCCAGGCCGTCGCCATCGATGTCTTTGGCGCCCGAGATCCGGCAGGCGTTGGAGGGAGGCGCGCAGGCCAGAAGGGGCCAGATCCCGCCTGCTCCGCCGCCCCACTCGACATCAATAGCGAATTCGTCAAACGGACCCGCGACTGGGCTTCTCGCCTCGAACAGGCAGAAGGACCTGGCCACCGTGGCCCGGTCGGGCTTCCCGTCGGGCCCGCCGCTGCCATTTCCGTCGAACTCGGCGACGATAGTGGATCCATCGCACTCCTCCCCGAGGTCTGACGCTGGTGGTGGAGGATCAGGGTTCGGTGTCGGACATGTGGGAGGCTCCGGGACGGGCGATGGGAAGGGACTCTGGCCAGGACATCCTGTATACAGGGGCCCTGAGGGGACCACTGGCGGCGCGTGGCTGGGGGAGTTCGGCAGCGCCGGGCCGGTGGGAATCGGAGCGATGGGTGAGGCGCCGATCCGCAAAGGCTGCCACGCGGCGCAGCATCCCTCCGCGACCCGGAGGGGATCGCTTCCGTCGGCGTTCGCCACGTAGATCCAGCTGGCGTCTCCTTCTGATTGGGAGTACAGGATCTTCCGGCCGTCTGGCGACCACGCGACATCCTGGATCCCTCCCGACCCGTCGCGGGCACCGGGCCCCGGCGTAACCACGAGGACCGGCTCGCCGCCTTCGACGTCCATCACGAACAGGCCGTCCGGGCCCTCGGCAATGCCGCTGAACGCGATCCGATCGCCGTCGGGGGACCATGCCGGACCACCTGTGATGCTCAATGGGATCGTGAACATCGTCTGCGGCTTGCCGCCGCCCCCCGCGCCCACTTCCAAGATCCTTGGTGCCGGCTGAGGAAGGCTCCCCTCCGAAGCGTCGAGCATTGGCAGGCCGGCGAAGGCGATCGTGTCCTCGGAGAGCCAGGTCGGGCTCGTCGCCCGGATCGTAGAGCGATCCGTGATCTCCCGCGGGTCCCTTCCGTCCGCGTTTACCACCCAGATGGAGGTTCGGAGGTACGGGAGGCATTCGAGCCCGTCGCACTTGCCGTCCTCGGGGTAGAAAGCCGCCGTCAGCGCCACCCGACTCCCGCCCGGGGACCAAGCCGGGTCGAGATACATGTCCGCGCCGATCCTCTCGGTCAGGTTCGAAACGTACTCTCCGGTCGCGATGTCCAGTGCAATGATCCGGGGGTTCTCGGAGTGCTCTCCCTCCGAGAAGGCGATCCTCTCCCCGTCGGGTGACCACGCCAGGTGCTGCCCCGCGATGAGACCCGACAGCTGACGCCAGCCGGTCCCGTCCGGACGGATGACCCACAGGTGTTCCTGGTGTACGAACGCGATGAGGCCGTTGCGGGCCAGGGGCGCCGTGCGCCCGATCTCGGAGGTGTCGGCCGCCCCGAACATCCGGCTCAGTCCGTATGTGCCCGCGGCCGTGCCCGAGACCACGGCGACGACCAGCCCGGCGACCTGCGTTCGGCGGATCCAGCGTCGCCGCGCCTTCTTCGCCTGCACGCGTTCCAACACGCCACGACCGGCCTCCGGAGGCTCGGAGAGGCGCTCCAGATCGCGCCTCAGGCGGTCGTCAAGACGTGACAATGTCGGTTGCCTCCTCGTCGACGCGGCTCTCGCCGAGCGCTCGGGCGAGTGCGCGGCGGGCTCGGTGGAGCGTGGTCTTCGCCGTACCCTCGGCGATCCCCAGGACCGTCGCGATCTCCCTCACCTCCATCCCCAGGTAGTACCGGAGGACGGTGGCCTCCCGCTGCCGACGGGGCAGCGCCGCGAGCGCGCGACGTACGTCTATCGCGTCGCCGACGGCCGAGGGAGACCGGCCACTCCCCAGGTACGAGCTGTGATCCTGGCCCGAGCGGTCGCGCAGGCGCTCGTGGGCCCGCCGCTCGGCGAGGATCCGCCGGAACCGGCTTCTGATCAGGTTCATCGCCACGGTCATCACCCAGGCGCTCGGCGCCGCGATCCGCTGGCCACGCTCGGAGCGCTCCCACGCGCGGGCCAGCGCCTCCTGCACGGCGTCCTCGGCCGCGGCCCGGTTTCCGGACAAGAGCGTCAGGGCACCGACCAGCCGCCGGTAGTCGGCGGCGAGGAAGTCCCGGATCTCCTGCTCGTCCAGGGCAGCGGCCCTTTCACGTCGTCCGTAGGTAGACGCTCCAACCCTGACATGGGTTGACGTCGCGGGCAGGAATGGGGGAAGACGCAGTTCCGGGCCTGGGCGGCGCTTCCCCCGCCCGAGTCACCGATAATGAACGGGAGATGGATCGATCCGGTCAGCTCAGCGAACGCAAGGCCGCCATCCTCGGCGTCCTGGTGCGGTATCACATCCGGACCGGGGAGGCCGTCGGCAGCGAGGCCCTCGCGGCGGGCACCGACCTCGGGGTGAGCTCGGCCACGATCAGGAACGAGCTCGCGGCTTTGGAAGACATGGGATACCTCACGCAACCGCACACGTCGGCCGGCCGCGTGCCCACCGACCTGGCCTACCGCCATTACGTCGACATGCTGCCCGCCCGGCCGAAACTTCGCGACGTCGAACGTCGCGAGGTCGTGCGCTTCTTCGAAGAAGCGCTTGCTGATGTCGACGAGATCCTGCGCGGGACTACCCAGCTGCTCTCGCGTCTGACGCGCTACGCCTCGCTCGCGCTCGCGCCCAGCTCCCGGGAGAGCGCCATCGCGCGCATGGAGCTCGTGGATCTGGGCTCCGCCACTCTGCTGCTCATCGTCTTCGACACCGGGCGCGTGGACAAGCGGCTCCTCGAGCTGCGAAGCGATACACCCCGCGACGTGGTCGAAGCGGTCTCCAGAGGCCTCACCGAAGCCGTTCACGGTCTGTCCCTTCAAGCTGCCCGGCAGGCGGTGGTCGAACGAGCACGCGGGGCCGAGGCCTCGCTGCGCCCCCTCTTCTCGGCCGTTGCCGACGCGCTCGGGGCCATCGAGGAGGCGGGCGAGGCGGAGCACGTGCTCCTGGGGGGCACGGCGAACATCGCCGCGGAGGAGGTCTTCCGTGGTCGCGAGACCCTGCGGCAGATCCTCGAGGCGCTGGAGCGGGAGTCCGAGGTCCTGCACCTTCTCCGGGATGCGGCGCTGACCCCCCCGGTGACGGTCACGATAGGACACGAGAATCCGGTGACCGGAATGTGGGAGGCGAGCGTCGTGGCCGCCCCCTATGGACCGGAAGGCCATGCCGTGGGAACCATCGGGGTGGTCGGGCCCACGCGCATGGACTACGTCACCGCCATCTCCGCGGTCCGGACGGTTGCGGAGAGGCTCTCCGCCGCCGTCGAGGCCCTCGGCAGATAGCCGGATTTCGATCAGGGGCCGGTACACTCGCCGTCATGGCGAGCATCCCCGATCTGTACTCGGTCCTGGGTGTTCCCAGGGGGGCGAGCGACGAGGACATCAGGCGCGCTTATCGCAAGCTCGCCCGTGAGCTGCACCCCGACGTCAACGACGATCCCGAGGCAGAGCGGCGCTTCAAGCAGGTCACGGCGGCCTACCAGACCCTCTCGGACCCCGCCCGGCGGCGCCAGTACGACATGTTCGGCGGCCAGGCCGGCCCCGACCTGTTCCCGTTCGGGGACATGGGCGACATCTTCGACGTGTTCTTCGGTGGCGGGCTCGGAGGCAGGCGGACCCGCACGCGACCCACCCGGACGCGCCGCGGCGAGGATCTGTTCATCCGCGTGGAGCTAACCTTCGAGGAGGCGGCCTTCGGCGTCCGGAAGGAGATTCGGGCCGACACCCTCGAGGAATGCACCCGATGCTCGGGAAGCGGATGCGAGCCCGGGACCCATCTCTCGCGCTGCGGACGCTGCGGGGGCACCGGTGAGATCCAGGACGTCAGCAGGAGCGTGTTCGGCACGGTGATGACCGCTCGCCCGTGCACTCGATGCCAGGGGACGGGGGAGGAGATCGCGGCACCGTGCAGCCGGTGCGGCGGTGAGGGTCGCACCCCGGCGGAGCGAACGATCCCCGTGGACATCCCGGCTGGCGTTACGGACGGCATGGAGCTTCGCGTCTCGGGCGAGGGCCGGGAGGGCCGCCGGGGCGGAGGTACAGGGGACCTGTACGTCTCGGTACGGGTGGCTCCTCACCCGGTGTTCGAGCGGAGGGGCCAGGACCTCGTGTGCGCGCTCCCCGTCCCGATGACGCAAGCAGCTCTGGGCGCCGAGGTCCAGATCCCGACCCTCGAGGGCGAGGAGGCCGTGAGGATCGAGCCGGGTGTCGAATCCGGGACGGTGATCAAGCTCCGCGGCAAGGGGGTGCCGCACCTCGGGCGCCGCGCTCGCGGAGACCTGTTCGTGACGGTTGTGGTGGAGACCCCGAGGCCCGAGTCCAAAGAGGAACGGGCGTTGCTCGAGCGACTGGCCGAGCTCCGGGGTGAGCGTCAGCAGGACAACGGGGGACTCATCGGAAGGCTCCGCAAGCTGGTCAAGCCTTGACCTCCGCGGCCGGATCGGGCGCCTCGTCCCAGGCGTAGTGTCTCCCGCGCACTTCTTCGTCGAACGGCTGGACGAGCCGCACGTCGTTCTGTCGGCGGCAGATTCGCGCCATGCGCTGCGATCGCTCCGGCTCAAGGCTGGAGAGCGGCTAACCCTATCCGATGGGGCGGGAGGGCTGGCCGACGCCCGGCTTCAGGGCGCGGAGGACGGCCGGGCCGTCGTCAAGGTGGAGAAGGTTCGTTTGGTGGAGCGCCCGTCGCCGTCGGTGTGCGTCGCCCTCGCCCCACCGAAAGGGGAGCGGCTTGCATGGGCGGTGCAGAAGCTCGCCGAGCTCGGGTGCTCCGAGCTGACGCTCATCTCCACCGAACGTTCCGTTCGCACCTGGGAAGGAGACCGCGGGGAGAAGATCGCGGCCCGCCTGCGAAAGGTCGCTCGCGAGGCCGCGATGCAATCTCGGCAGCCCTTCGTCATGGATCTGCGAGGCCCGCTGTCGCTGGGCGAGGCGCTACCGCCCGGGGAGACCGTGGTCGTGCTCTGGGAGGCTGCTACCGCGTCGCTGCGATCGGTGCTGCCCCCGGCCTCCGCCCGCATCCGGCTGGTGGTGGGCCCTGAGGGGGGATTCAGCGAGGACGAGGTTCGGACCGCCGAGCGGCGGGGGGCCGCTCTGGCCGGCCTGGGCCCGGGCATCCTGCGAACTGAGACCGCCGCTCTGGTTGGTGCGGCGCTGACGCTGGCTCACTACGGTCGTCTGGGATAGATTGCGAGGCGTGGCTGTGACCGCGAGTGACTGCTCCTTCTGCAGGATCGGCGCGCGGGAGCTCGCGGCCGACATCGTCCACGCCTCGGACCATGTCGTGGCGTTCCGGGACATCAACCCGCAGGCCCCGGTGCATATCCTGCTGATCCCGAAGGACCACATCGAGTCGGCGGCGGACATCGCCGATGAGCACGGTGATCTTCTCGCCGACCTCATCCAGGCGGCGGCCCACCTCGCTCGAGCCGAGGGCGTCCACCAGACCGGCTGGCGGCTGGTCACGAACGTCGGGTCCGACGCCGGCCAGAGCGTTCGACACCTGCACTTCCATCTTCTGGGAGGGCGGGCGATGGGCTGGCCCCCGGGGTAGGCTCCCGTATAATCGAGCGAAAGCCCTGGGGTCGCGAGACGGCGACCCCTTTTGCAACGGAGCGCAGGAAAGAAAGCAGGTTGGCGAAAGCCACAACGCAAGTGAAGATCCTGGTGCCGGGCAGTCAGCCCATGGTCGCCCTCCTCGGACAGCGGGACGAGCTCCTCCGCCTCGTCGAGGCCGCCTTCGACTCTCAGATCCTCGTCCGGGGCAACGAGATCACCATCACCGGAGACGAGCAGGAGGCGGAAAAGGTCGCCTTCCTCTTCGAGGAGCTCTTGACGATCCTTGGACAGGGGCAGGCCCTGACGACCGATTCCGTGGGGAAGACGATCGACATGGTCAAGGAGGAGGGCGGTACGAGGCCCTCGGTGGTGCTGACCGATGTGCTGCTGACGAGCCGCGGCCGGTCCGTCGCCCCCAAGACGATCGGCCAGAAGGCCTACGTCGACGCCATCCGGCGCTCCACGGTCACCTTCGCGATCGGCCCCGCGGGAACGGGAAAGACCTATCTCGCGGTGGCGACGGCGGTGAAGGCGCTGCAGGAACGGGCGGTTTCGAGGATCATCCTCACCCGCCCGGCCGTCGAGGCGGGAGAGAAGCTCGGTTTCCTGCCGGGGACGCTGTACGAGAAGATCGACCCCTACCTGAAGCCGTTGTACGACGCCCTGTACGAGATGATGGACGCCGAGGCGTTCCAGAGGCTGATGGCCCGCGGCACGATCGAGGTCGCCCCGCTCGCCTACATGCGGGGCCGAACTCTCAACGACTCCTTCATCATCCTGGACGAGGCGCAGAACACGAGTCCCGAGCAGATGAAGATGTTCCTGACGCGACTCGGCTTCGGCTCCCGGGCCGTCGTCAACGGCGACATCACGCAGATCGACCTTCCGGCCGGCAACCGATCGGGCCTGGTCGTCGTCGAGGAGATCCTCACCGACATCGACGGGATCCAGTTCGTACACCTCGGCGCCCGCGACGTGGTCCGGCACAAGATCGTGCAGGACATCGTGGAGGCGTATCGAGCGTACGGAGAGCGCGGGCCGGCGCTGGAGGAGCGCTCCACCGCCCGATGAGCGACGGGACCGTTCCGAAACGCCCGGCCATCGCCGGCCCCCTCGTCCTCGTCTCCAATCGACAGGAAATGCCGGTGGACGAGGATGGGCTCGCGAGGCTCGCCGGGCGGACTCTCACCGCGGAGGGATTCTCCGGCGTCGAGGTATCGCTCTCCTTCGTCCTCCCCGAGGAGATGGCCGACCTGCACCTGCGCTACACGGGCGAGTCAGGCCCGACCGACGTCTTGTCGTTCCCGCTGAGTGAGGACGCGGCCCCGGCGAAGGATGGACTCCTGGGTGATGTCGTGGTCTGTCCGGCCGAGGCCGCGCTGAACCGGCCCGAGGACGTCGACGCCGAGTTGAGGCTGCTGGTCGTCCACGGGGTCCTCCACCTCCTCGGCTACGACCACGAGCAGGAGGCCGAGCGTGGGGCCATGTGGGAACGCCAGGAGTCCTACAGCGGGGAGAGGCCGTGACGACCCTGACCCTGCTATGGATCGTGGTGGCCCTCCTCGTGTTGCTGGGGTCGATCCTCGCGATCTCCGAGACCTCGATCAGCCGGTTGAGCCGTGTCCGGGCGCTTGCCCTCAGGGAAGAAGGCAGGAGGAACGCCTCCGTCCTCGTGGAGATCGAGAGCGACCCGCCGAGATACCTGAACGCGATCTACCTCTCGGTCATGATCGTTCAGAACGGCTCGGCCATCCTCGTGGCGATCCTGGCCGGGCAGATGACCGAGGGGAACTGGGCGATCGCGCTCATCTCGGCGGGCTTCACGCTCGGATACTTCGTCGTCGTCGAGGCCATGTCGAAGACCTTCGGCATCCTGCACAGCGACCGCGCGGCCCTCGGCCTGGCACCGGTCGTGTGGTTCCTCGGCCGCGTCATGGCCTACCCCACACGGCTGCTCATCGGCCTCGCCAACATCCTGCTTCCTGGGAAGGGCCTGAAGCAGGGTCCGTTCGTGTCCGAGGAGGAGATACGACAGCTCGCCGAAGCGGGGCACGAGGAGGGCTCCATCGAGGAGGCCGAGAAGGAGCTCATCCACTCGATCTTCGAGTTCGGTGACACCCTGGTGCGAGAGGTGATGGTCCCTCGCCTCGACATCGTGGCCGCCGACGTGAACAGCGACCAGCGCCTAGTTCTCGACCTGATCCTGCGGCACGGGTACTCGCGGATCCCGGTGTTCCACGGCAGCGTGGACGAGATCGTCGGAATCGTGTACGCCAAGGATCTGTTGCGGCACCTCCACGCGGGCAAGGGCGACGTTCCCCTCGAGACCATCATGCGCGAGCCGTACTTCGTCCCAGAGACGAAGAAGCTGGCGGAGCTGTTGAAGGAGATGCAGCAGCGAGCGGTTCACATCGCCGTCGTGTTCGAGGAGCACGGCTCGACCGCGGGTCTGGTGACGATCGAGGACCTCCTGGAGGAGATAGTCGGCGAGATCGCCGACGAGTACGACCGCGAGGAACCGCAGATGGAATCGCTGAACGACCACACCTACCGCGTGAGCGGGCGCTTTCCCATCGACGACCTCAACGAGTACCTCAGCGTCGACCTCCCGCACGACGAGTGGGACACGGTTGCCGGGCTCATGTACGGCATCCTCGGGTCGGTTCCGACGCAGGGAGAGACGGTTTCCTTCGCGAATCTCACCTTCACGGCCGAGCGTGTCCAGGGCAGACGGATCGCAAAGGTCCTCATCACGCGAAAGGACGAGAGCCAGCTCGTCACCCAGCCGGAGCAAGCGGGATGATGCCGGAGGCCTCTGGCGACGAAGAAGACGACCTCGTCGCCCGTGCGCGGTCCGCGAGAAGCCGCGCCTATGCCCCGTACAGCCACTTCTACGTCGGCGCGGCGATCCGGGCCGCGGGAGACGTCTTCGTGGGGGCGAACGTGGAGAACGCCTCGTACGGCCTCGGCATCTGCGCCGAACGTGTGGCGGCGGCGACGGCCGTGGCCAGCGGATCCCTCGCCTTCGACGCGGTCGCCGTGACGAGCTCCGCCGTGGACCCCACTCCGCCGTGCGGCGCGTGCCGCCAGTTCCTGTACGAGTTCAATCCGGAGATGCTGGTGGTCTCCGAGGGGGCGGACGGAGAACGCCGCCGATGGCGTCTTTCGGAGCTGCTGGTCGACGGGTTCGGGCCCGCGGACCTTCGCCGGCCGAGGATCGGCGAGGAGGAGGAACGATGAAGGGTGAGCTCTTCGGCGTGATCCCGTACGACTTCGAGCGACCGACGTTCGCGAAGGTGAGAGAGCGCCTGTGGAACCCGAAGAGCGACGACATCCTCGTTCCGCAGGTGTTCGGGGTCGGTTGGACCATCAACCTGGCCGCGCTCAATCGACGGTATCCAACCGCCTTCTACGGCCTCGTCGGCCTCGTCGCCTGGCGAGTCGTCCGGAAACTCCGATCCGCTCGGGCGTCGTAGCGATCCTCGGCCGGCCGAACGTCGGCAAGTCGACGCTCGTGAACGCGATGGTCGGCCAGAAGGTGGCCATCGTCTCGGACGTGCCACAGACGACACGCACCACGATCCGAGCCGTCCTCACCGGGCTGGACCATCAGGTCGTCTTCACGGACACGCCGGGGCTGCACAAGCCCCGAACCGAGCTCGGGCGTCACCTCAACCAGCGGGTGGACGAAGCGGCGAGCGGCGTCGATGCCCTGGTGCTCGTGGTCGACGCCGCCGCCGGCGTCGGTCGGGGAGACGGTTTCGTCGCCGCCAGGGAGCTCGAGGGCCGAAGCGCGCCGAAGCTCTGTGCGGTCAACAAGATCGACCGGCTTCGCCGCTCGCGGGTCTTGCCCCAGCTCGCCGCCGCCGCGGAGCTCGCGGCGTTCGACCACGTCGTGCCCGTCTCGGCGAGAACCGGCGCCGGCATCGAGGACCTGCGATCGACGATCCTCTCGCTGATGCCGGATGGGCCCGCCCTCTACCCTGCGGGTTCGGTGACCGACCAGCCGGCCGAGCATCGCGTCGCCGAGCTCGTGAGAGAGAAGGCCCTCGCGCTCACGGAGCAGGAGGTGCCTCATTCGATCGCGGTGGTGGTCGAAGGCATCGAGCGAAACGATGCCACCGGAGTCCTCACCATCTCCTGCTCCCTGCTCGTCGAGCGGGAGTCCCAGAAGGGCATCCTCGTGGGCAAGGGAGGTCGGACGATTCGCGAGATCGGCACGCGCGCGCGACCAGAGATCGAGGCGATGCTCGGAGGCGCGGTTTTTCTCGATCTGCGCGTTCGCGTCCTGAGGAACTGGCAGCGGGATCCGGAGGCCCTTCGACGATTGGGGTTGTAAGCGGCCGCCTGCTCTACCATCAGGGGGAGATTTCCCACGCCGAAGGACTCCGATGGCCACATCTCCCACTCAGATCAGTCACACCACCCGCCGGACGCCGGACCGCGTGGACGCGGCGGCGGCATGGTCCACGTCGGCTCGCGCCATCGCGAGAGGTGGGGCCGTCGACGCGGTGGGGCTCGAGGAACGGGCCGCGTCATTGGCGAAGCGATCCATCAAGCGCGAGTCCAAGCTTCAGGCGCTCGACCTGATCATCCGGTGCATGGACCTCACGACGCTCGAGGGCGCCGACACGCCGGGCAAGGCCGTGGCCATCTGCGCCAAGGCGGTTCGGCCCGACCCTCAGGATCCCGCGATTCCGTCCGTGGC
>JACDCJ010000196.1 GCA_013817655.1 Actinosomnolentus pattersoniae (SeqCode) | reverse complement strand
CTTCTCGGCCTTCTCGCGGTCCGTGAACAGTCCGGTCGACTCGATCACGATCTCGGCGCCGAGTTCCTTCCAGGGCAGGTTGGCGGGGTCCCGCTCGGACAGCAGCCGGAGCGTGTCCCCGTCCACCACGATGCCGTCATCGCCCACGGCCACTTCACCCTTGAACCTGCCCAGGACGGAGTCGTATCGGAGGAGATGAGCCGCGGTCTTCGGGTCCATGAGGTCATTCGCGCCCACGAAGTCGAAGTCCGCCCCCTTCTCCTTCGCCGCCCGGAAGAAGTTCCGTCCGATGCGGCCGAACCCGTTGATCCCGATCTTCACAGCCATTTGGACCTCCTGGAGACGCCTGAGGGCACGGAACGTACGCCAATCCTAGTGTCTCGCGTCCGAGGTCCTCTGGCGGAGCGGCCGTCTACAGTCCGGGCAGTTCGGCCGCCCGAGCGGCGATCGCCTGACCGTTGACCGCGAAGTCCCGATCGAGGTCCCGGTGGGTGATGGCGACTGGGTGCCCCCGTTTGCGGAAGTACTCGGCAAGCTCGTCGGCGACCACCACGGAGCGGTGGCGCCCACCGGTGCACCCCACTGCAACGGTGAGATATGACTTGCCCTCCGCGACGTAGCCGGGCACGACCGAGTCGAGCAGCGCGCGGATCCTGCGGATGAACTCGCCGTACGCCCTCTGCCCGATGACGTAGGACCGCACCTTGTCGTCGGTTCCCGGCAGCTCTCGAAGGCGCGCGACCCAATGAGGATTCGGCAGGAACCGGACGTCGAGCACGAGGTCCGCGTCGCGGGGAAGGCCGTACTTGTAGCCGAAGGACACCAGCGAGACCTGCACCCCCTCCTCGGCCGGAGCCTTTGCGAAGACGTCGCGGATCCGGTCACGAAGCACGTGCGGCGACATGTCTGACGTGTCGATGATGAGGTCGGCCTCTCCCTTCAGCGCCTCCATCATCAGGCGTTCCTTGCGGATGCCCTCGACCACGCGGTCTGCGGGCGCCAGGGGGTGGCGTCGGCGCGTGGCCTCGAACCGGTTCACCAGATCTCCGTCGGAGGCCTCGAGGAACAGTATCCGGTAGGGGATCTTCCGCTTGCGAAGGTCCTGGAGCGCCTGGGCCAGCTCGCTGAAGAAGACGCCTCCCCTGACGTCCGCCACTATCGCCACCCGGGCGGGCCCGCCGGAAGCCGCCACCAGCTCGGCCATCTTGTCGATGAGGGCCGGAGGAAGATTGTCCACGACGAAGTATCCGAGGTCCTCGAGGCACTTCGCGGCCTCGGAGCGGCCGGCGCCGGACAGGCCGGTGATCATCGTGAAGTCCAGGTCCCGCCCCTGGCGATTCTGCTGTCGAGGGCGCGCCACGGTCGCCACTCAGCCGGCCCTTCGCTCGGAAGAGTCGGGAACCGGCACGACCGCGTGCAGCCGCCCGTACAGAGTTCGTGCCAGTGCCGGGCCGACTCCGGGCGTGGCACGCAACTCCTCCACCGAGGCGGTCCGCAACCGCGCTACCGATCCGAATCGCTTCAGGAGCGCCTTCTTCCTCGCCGCGCCGACTCCGGGAACGTCGTCCAGTACGGATCGGAGGGCGCGCTTCGCCCGCTTGGCTCGGTGGTAGGTGACAGCGAACCGATGGGCCTCGTCCCGGATGTGCTGCAGGACGAACAGCGCCTCGGACCCTCGGGGGATCGAGAGAGGCTCCGGCTGGCCGGGCAGATAGACCTCCTCCAGTCGCTTCGCCAGGCCGATGGCCGGGATGGTGAGCCGGTGGTCCGTCAGGACGCGCTCCGCGACGGCGAGCTGCCCCCGTCCTCCATCGACGACGACAAGCGACGGAGGATACGCGAACCGCCGGCCCCGCTTCTGGCCACCGGGTGCGCCGGGCGCGGCTTCCTCCACTGTGAGTCGGGCGAAGCGGCGGCGAAGGACCTCCTCCATGCTGGCGAAGTCGTCCTGGCCGGAGACCCCCCTCACCTCGAACCGGCGGTAGTCGCTCCGCTTGGGCAGGCCGTCCTCGAACACCACCATCGACCCCACCACGTCCGTCGGCCCGAGGTTCGAGATGTCGTAGCACTCGATGCGAAGCGGGGCCACCGGAAGCCCGAGCACCTCGCCCAGCTCGGTGAGCGCCCTGGAGCGTGCACCGAAGTCGGACGCGCGTTTCAGCTTGTGCCGAAGGAACGCGTCCTTTGCGTTCTGATCCACGACCTGAAGCAGGCGACGGCCCTCGCCGCGTGCGGGGACCGAGATCCGGACCCTGGATCCGCGAACCGCCCCGAGCCACTGCTCGAGCACGTCGCGGTCCCCCGGCCAGGCGGGCACGAGGATTCGCGGGGGGACCTCCTCCCGGTCCATGTAGAGCTCGCGCAGGAACGAGGCGACCAGCCTCGGCGCGTCGATCTCCTCCACCTTGTCCACCACCCAGCCTCGTCTCCCCATTACCCGCCCGCGGCGGACGAAGAACACCTGGAACGCCGCCTCCAGGTCGTTCTCCTCCATGCCGACGATGTCGAGGTCGTCGGCGCGGGCCAGCACCATCTCCTGGGACTCGATCGCCTTGCGGGCGGCCGTCAGCCGGTCCCGCAGCCGGGCCGCACGCTCGAACTCCAGAAGCTTCGCCGCCTCCTTCATTTCGCCGTCGAGGGCCGTGAGGATTGGTCGATGGTCTCCGGCCAGGAAGGAGGAGAGCGCCTCGACCGTGTCGCGGTAGCCTTCCTCCGTGACGCCGGTCGCGTCCGGGACGCATGGGCCGGCACAGCGTCCGATGTCGTAGTAGAGGCAGGGCCGCCTGGCCCGGGCCCGCTGGTCGAAGAAGGCGTCCGAGCATGTCCGCACCGGGAAGACCCGGGTCAGGGCGTCGAGCGTCTCTCTGATGGCGTACGCGTGACCGTAGGGGCCGAAATAGCGCACGCCCTTGCGCTTGGGACCCCGCATCACGCGGGCGCGCGGCCAGCGCTCCCCCACCGTGAGGGCCAGGTACGGGTAGGACTTGTCGTCCCGGTAGCGGACGTTGAATCGTGGGCGGTGAGACTTGATCAGGTTGTACTCGAGCATCAGCGCGTCGACCTCGGTCGAGGCGACGATCCACTCGACGGCCCGCGCGCTTCCGAGCATCGCCTGGGTCCGTGGGTGCTGCGGCCTGGCCCAGTACGACGCGAGGCGTTTTCGAAGGGAGATCGCCTTGCCCGCGTAGACGACCCGGCCGTCCCCGTCCCGGAAGAGGTAGGCGCCCGGAGCGTCGGGGATCGAAGCGGTATCGGGCCGTGCGAAGCTCACAACGGCTTCGATTGTAGAGCGAGCGGTTTGCCACACCTGCATGTGCTGCTGAAGAGATGGCGAACAGTGGAGAAACGGAGGGTCGGGGCGGCTA
>JACDCJ010000048.1 GCA_013817655.1 Actinosomnolentus pattersoniae (SeqCode) | reverse complement strand
TTCCAGCTGACGATGTACCCCTGCGGGTTGGACAGCGGCCCATTCGAACTGTGCCAGCCGTTGTAGCTCTCGACTTCGGGATCGCCCTGGATGCCTTCCTTGCGGGCAATGGCCATTGCCTCTGCGCGGCAGGCATCAAGCGTGAGACGGCTGCCGATTCGAGGGATGACCATGCGGTAATCCGGCACGCGCCAAGAATACGCCTTCGTTTCGGCCGAACAGAATGGAGGGGGCCTGCAGGTCGGTCACGAGATGGTCCTCGTGCAGTGGCGGGGGGAAACTCGTGGTCTGGCCGCCCGCTTCCTGGCCAGGCCCCAGTACCCGAGGCCGCAATGGGCTGGTGCCAGTGGGAGTGTCAACCTGAGGGAGGAGTAGCATGGAAGCCATGCACGTCTACCACCTGACGATTCAGGAGAACGGGCACTCACGACGGTTCGTCTACGAGGACCGTGATGAGGCGCTGACGCGCCTCGCCGATGCGATTGCCGCCGGACTCGACGCTAAGCTCGACGAAGTTGTGCGCGCTCCGGCGCCTGCGGGCACGGTTCGTGGACGCTGATGCTGAGGGGGAGAGGAGCCTGAACTAAGCAGACCACCGACTCGAGCCATGGCCACGACCAGGCGCCTGGCGCGTCGGCCCGGCCATCCGAAAGTCCGGAAAGGCTGCCAGGGATCCGGCACCTCATCGCGGTGGGCAGTGGAAAGGGGAGGCGTGGGCAAGTCCACCGTCAGCGTCAATCTCGCGCTCGCGCTCCAGCACGTCGGGGGCCGGATTGGGCTGCTCGACGCCGATCTCTTCGGGCCGAGCATCCCCGGACAGGGCCTCCCGAACCCGCCTGTCTTAATGGCCCTTCAGGAGTTCGCACGTAACGGTTGAGAAGGCCCGTAGGGGTCCGAAACTCTTATTCGCGCCCCAACCTGGGGTTCCTCTACCATCTCGCGATGCTCATGCTCCTATCCCTCATGGTGCGAGCGCTCGCGCGAGTCCTGGCCAGCGGGAGTACCGGCGGCGGCAGCAAGGATCTGGAGATCCTGGTCCTGAGGCATCAGGTGCGTGTGCTGCGCCGCAAGGCGGGCCGGCTGAAGCTCACGTCGCTCGATCGAGTCCTCCTCGGCGCGGTGAGCAGGGTCGTGCCTCGGGACCGGTGGGCGTCGTTCATGGTGAGCCCCCAGACGCTCCTTCGCTGGCACCGCGAGCTGGTGCGAAGGAAATGGACGTACAGGCATGGTCGGAGTCCGGGACGACCTCCGATCGACGCCGAGACAAGTGGTCTGACCTGCGCTTGGCCCGGGAGAACCCCCGATGGGGCACTGTGCGCATCCAAGGAGAACTCCGCAAGCTGGGCATCCGGGTCGGCGCCACGACCATCCGGATGCTTCTACGACGCACCGGCTTCGGCCCGGCACCCAGGCGGACGGGCCCCACCTGGTCAGAATTCCTGCGCACCCAGGCGAAGGGCATCATGGCGTGCGACTTCTTCTGCGTCGAGACGGTGTGGCTCCGGACCCTCTATGTCCTGGTCTTCATCGAGCTCGGGACCAGGCGGGTCTCCGTGACCAGCTCCACCGCGCACCCTGACTCCGCATGGGTCACCCAGCAGGCGCGGAACCTCGCCATGGATCTCGATGGTCGCGCACCGCCCGTTCGGTTCTTGATCCACGACCGGGACTCGAAGTTCTCCGGGCCTTTCGATGAGGTCTTCCGTTCGGACGGCACGAAGGTGATCCTCACCCCGGTCCGGGCGCCGAACGCGAACGCGGTCGCCGAGCGGTTCGTCCGAACCATCCGAGCCGAGTGCTTGGACTGGACGCTCGTTCTCGGGCGCCGGCACCTTGATCGGGTGCTCCGAGCCTACGAGGAGCACTACAACCTCCATAGACCGCATCGCGCGATCTCCCTAGCCACGCCGGAACCGCAGAGACCGGATCCAACACCGGGCGATCCTCTCGAGGTCCGCCGAAGGGACGTCCTCGGAGGGTTGATCCACGAGTACTACGGAGTCGCGGCATGACGGATCGGGGTTTTGGACCCCTACGCCCTTTCCGATTCATTTTCGAAACCCTGAACGGCCCAGGCTGACCTCTGCGGCGAGGTTCTCGACCTTCCGGGAGAATGCGTTCGCGTGGGAGCGCCTGCAACACCTGCTCCCCCTCATCGAATCGGGCCTGGGCGAATGGTGCGTCCGCGACGACCCGCCCAGCCTCGACGCCTCCGTCAGCGTGGGTGGCCCTCCAGGAGAAGTCATCCGGATCAGCTGCTCGGCCCGTCCGTACGTCTGGGCGTCGCGGTCGAGGCGAAAGCCGTCCGGTACCCACCCGGACCACCGGGCTCCACCGAGGACGCGTGCTGACGGGCGAAGGCTAGGGCGGCGGCGAACACGGGGGTGGCGGCCGGTCCGAAGCTCACCACCAGGACCCGCTCTCCACGGGGCGCCATGTCGTCGTTTCCTACCGCTCTCGTGCTAACTGCTGAGCCCTGCCAACAGGGCCGCGGACGAGATCCGGTGTTCTGGACTTGGCCTACGCCTTGGGTACCGACCCGTGGGCCCAATCACTCAACCCGTACGAGACGACGCAGCAGCGCCGGCGAGCAGCCGCTGCGTGCGTAAGGCCTCTTCGGCCTGTCGAACCAGCTGGTCGTCGTCTCCCATGACCAGGTAGGAGACCGGCGAGTCCGCGCACACCAGGTGCACATCGTCTTCCACCGCCTGCCAGCCGTGCACGGCGCCGGCCCGCTCGTTGGCCCCCGAGGCCTCCGGGAACGTCACATCGCTCAGGAACACGAATACCCGACGGCCCGATGGATCGACGTAGCGGAAGACGTCGGCGACGATCCCATTCAGGGGCTCCCGGCCGGAACTGATGAGCCGAAGACCCGTCGCGCTGAGGTCCGGCGCCCTGGCGACGGCGGTCCCGGAAGGCGTCCGGTCGGCACGGTATGCCGTGAGGGCCGCTGCAATCGCTTCGGGCTGCCGGGGCGAACCGACGAAATCGGCCAGGACCAACGCGGTGGCGACCGCGGCGACGGTGAGCACGGCCGCAAGGGCGAGCATCACCCGGCTGGTACGTCCGCGCCGAGTGCTCTCGGCGAGGGAGACCTCGGCCCGGATGTCCTCGCGCAGCGAGGTGGGGGCCAGCTCGCGGGCCCGCTCCGCCAGCGACCGTCCGGTCCGGCCCCCGATGACTTCGGTCCAGCAGTCCTCACAGTGGAGGAGATGCGCCTCGAACCACTGCCGCCAGCGACGGCTTCCGGCCCCGTCGAGGTAGCTGGCGGCGTCTGGCTCGGGATCGTGGCCTCGCTGCCGCCCGAAGGCCCTCAGGACCATGGCTCCTCCGACCGGTCACGGTGGATCCGATGCTGAAGGATCGTGGCCAGGGCCCGGCGGCCTCGATGCAACCGGGAAAGCACGGTGCCGCGGGGGATCCCCAGGATCTTCGCGGCCTCCGCCGTCGACAGCCCTGCAAGATCGACCAGAGAGATCGCCAGGCGGTGCTCTTCCGAAAGCTCCCACAGAGCTCGATGCACGGTCTCCCGCTCGATGGCGGCCACCGCCTCCTCGGCCGGATCGTCGGGAGCGGCGATCGGCGCGTTCTCGTCCCACTGGTTCTCGGCCGGCCTCCTGGCCCGGTGGCGGTAGCTGGACCGGGCCAGGTTCAGACAGATCGTTGCGAGCCACGGCTCCACCTTGCGCGGCCGACGGCGCTCCCGCCAAGCCCGGTAGGCGGCCAGGTAGGTCTCCTGGACCAGATCCTCCGCGTCCTCGCGGCGGGGCACCGTCCGTCGTGCGATGTGGTACACCAAGTCCACCACCGGCATGGTCGCCCGAAGGAATCCGTCGTCATCCACTGCTGCCATCCTGTAGGACGCCCCGAGGCCGCCTCGATTCCATACCTGCCTGCAGGTTCCAAGCTCTCGTGATCCGCGGACTATTCCCCGTGGAATCGGCCCTGGCCTCCCGGCGTCGGACAGATCAGGACGTCACCTAGGATGCGAAAGAACCAGACTGTCCCCATCGCTTGCCCCAGGCCCTTCGGTCCTCACCTGGTGGTGCGGATCGCGGCCGGCGTGATCGGACTCTTGCTGTTCCTGGCGGCATGCGGGGGAGGCGCCGAAGCGCCGTCCTCGCAGCCAGGCACCGCCGACCCCTCGGCCCTCGTCGATCCCTCGGAGATCATCTCCGGTGGCCCGCCTCCGGATGGCATCCCTCCGATCGACGAGCCCAAGTTCATCCGGCCATCGGAGGCCACCTGGCTGGCTCCCCAGGAGCCGGTCATCGCGATCGACCTGAACGGGGACGCCCGTGCCTACCCGGCGCAGATCATGACCTGGCACGAGATCGTGAACGACACCGTGGGAGGGGTCCCGGTAACCGTGACCTACTGCCCGCTGTGCAACACGGGCATCGCCTTCGAGCGGCCCACCATCGACGGCGAGGTGCTGGACTTCGGCACCTCGGGGAAGCTGTACCACTCCAACCTGGTGATGTACGACCGCCAGACCCAGTCGCTGTGGCCGCAGGTTCTGGGACAGGCGGTGGTCGGTCCGCTCACCGGGACGAGGCTCGAGTTCGTGCCGGTGCAGATGGTCGCCTGGGCCGACTGGCGAGCGGCGAACCCGGGCGGGAAGGTGCTGTCCCGGGATACCGGAGCCCTGCGCGACTACGGGACCAACCCATACGTCGGCTACGACAGCGGGGACCCCTTCCTGTTCAAGGGGGAGGTGGATCCAAGGCTTCCACCGACGGCGCGGGTGGTGGGGGTCCGGGTGGGCCCGGACGTGACCGCCTTCCCTTACTCCGCCCTCCACGATCGGAGAGCCGGGGACTGGTCGGTGGCCCAGGCGGCCCTGGGTGGCCGTCAGGTGGTGGTCTTCTGGAAGCAGGGCGCCCTGTCGGCCGTCGATCGGGCCGTGATCGCCGAATCGCGCGAGGTGGGGGCGACCGGTGTGTTCGACGCTCGGGTCAGCGGGCGGGTCCCCACCTTCGGAGCGACCGCCCAGGGCATCGTCGACGATCAGACCCGTACCCGATGGGACCTGTTCGGTCGTGCGTTCGATGGGCCCCTGGCCGGGCAGGAGCTCCAGCGGGTGATCTCCATCGAGAGCTTTTGGTTCGACTGGGCGGCCTTCCACCCGGCGACGCGGATCTGGGCCGGTTAACGAGGCCCGAGCCGACCGCTCGATCGCCCGTGTAACAGATCGGGCACTGTTGCATTGGTGGTCCCCGGCTTGCGTCAGGCAGACTCGGGCCATGAGATCTCGCCCCTGCCGTCACCCTCGCCCTCGGCCCTGTTTAGCTCCGCGTTCGGCGTTCGTCGGCTACCGGTTCCCGCCGGACGTCATCACCCTCGCCGTCCGGTGGTACCTGCGGTTCGGTCTCTCCTACCGGGACGTCGAGGAGCTCCTGGCCGAGCGCGGCATCGAGGTCGATCACGTCACGATCTTCCGATGGGTCCAGCGGTTCGCCCCGGAGTTCGCCGAGGCCGCACGGGCCCGCCAGCACGTGGTCGGGGATCGTTGGCACGTGGATGAGACCTACCTGAAGGTCGGGGGCACCTGGCGGTTCCTGTTCCGGGCCATCGACCAGTTCGGCCAGGTCATCGAGGTCTTCCTATCTGCCCGCAGGGACAACGAGGCCGCACGGCGGTTCCTCGCCCGGGCGATCGGCCGCACCCGGATCTCGCCCGTCGAGGTCACCACCGACCGGTACCGCCTCTACCCGCCCCTGCTCGACGAGCTCCTGCCGGCTGCGTTCCATGGCACGGAGGTCCACGCCAACAACCCGATCGAGACCGACCACGGACGCCTCAAGGCCCGGCTTCGACCGATGCGGGGACTGAAGCGAGACCGTACCGCCAGGGTGGTCGTCCCGGCCATGCCTTCGTCCAGAACCTCCGCCGGGGCTTCTACGATCTCGGGACCGACGTACCCCCGGCTGTCCGCCTTGCCGACGCGTTCGCTGAACTCGCCCTCGCGATCTGAGACCAGGGCCGGGCGAGCGAGTTCACCGTGCCCCGCCTCCAGCCAACGCAACAGTGCCATCTTCTGCGATCCGGGAAGAGGCTCCGCTGATCAGTCGGAGGCCCCAGCACTTCCAGCGGTTTGCACGGCTCTCCCGGAGATGGTCGAGGAGCACCGATCCGCAGGACGAATCCCGTAGTCACCTGGCTCCCTTGACCAACGCCGGCGACGCGACTGCGACGCGCAGCGACAAGCCTTCGGCGCTTCCGGGGCGCCCCAAAGGGCGCCCTCCTCCTACATCGGTCTCAGGTTCTATGGGAGCGGGGAATCGAACCCCGGACCTCCTCCTTACCATGGACGCCCTGCACGCTCTGATTTCGGAGAGCCGCATGTCAGCGTGCATCTGGGGTCCCGGTGAGTCCCGGCGAGTCCGGGTGGTTGCGAAGTGTTCCGGCACACCTAGGCACACCTGGCCAAGAGCCGCGGCGGGGATTTGAACCCCGGACCTACGCCTTACCATGGCGTTGCTCTACCCCTGAGCAGTACGTCGAGATGGCCTCATTGGGCTGCGAAGAGTGCCAGGGTTCTTCTCGCTCGCCCCATGTCCGCCGACGATCTCAGTGCCCTCTTGCGCCAAGACACCGGAGATGGTGCACTGCGCCTCCCGGTCCCCGTTGTCGTGTGACCCAGAGCTCGGTCGACGCGTCGGCCCTCGAACCCCCCGTCTACGGACGTCTGTAGATCACGTCGGGCGGCCTCAGGCAACAACTTCAGTCCACTTCCGCCTGGATTGGCCCTTGTTCTGGCAGATCTGTTCCGCGGATGCTGAGAACACGTTGATCCATCGCCCGGAACCCGACCGAGGAGGAACGAGTTGACACGTCATCTGAAGAGATCGGCTCTGAGCATCCTTTCGATGGTCGCGCTCGTCAGCACCATCACGATCGCGCGAGCGCAGGGACCCGCAGAGGGTGCGGGCGAAGCAACGCAGGGCTATTCCTGGCAGGGCGCGGCGTTCGCGATGACCAACGTCGTCGACGACAATAGGATCGTCACCTACCGGCGCGCCGCCGACGGCGAGCTCACGAGGGTCGGCAGCATCTCCACGCGCGGGAACGGGATCGGGACCGACCTGGACACGCAGGGCGGCCTGCGACTCAGTAGCGATCATCGATTCCTGTACGCCGTCAACGCGGGCAGCGACGAGATCACCGTGTTCTCCGTCAACGGGCCCAACCTCACGTTCCTGCAGAAGATCTACGCCGGCGACGAGCCCAACAGCATGGCGATCCACGAGCACCTGCTCTACGTTCTCGACGGTTCGGTCGCAGGCAACGGGATACTCGGCTTTAGGATCCGCTCCAACGGGACGCTGGCGCCGTTGCCCGGCTCGTTCCGGTTGCTGAGCTCGCCCATCGCGGTTCCGGGCGACATCGAGTTCAGCCCGGACGGCCACGTTCTCCTGGTGACGGAGAAGACGACCAACAAGCTGCTGGACCCGGAGGACGCGATCGATTCGTTCAGGATCGGCAGCGACGGCCTCGCGAGCGCGATCCCGAAGCGACTGAACTCTCACGGTCTCCGCCCGTTCAGCCTGGCGTTCCGCGACGACGGCAAGCTCGTGGTGGCCGAGTCCTTCAACGCCGCGCTCGGCAGGTCCGCCGTCTCGTCGTACCGGCTGACCTCCGAGGGGGCGCTGGACCTGATCGACGGCTCGGTTCGCAACTACCAGACCGACACCTGCTGGGTGGTGGTCACCGATGACGGACGGTACGTCTACACGGCCAACTTCGGCAGCGGGACGATCTCGAGTTACCGCCTCGACTCCGACGGTGACCTTCACCTGATCGACGGCAAGGCGGCCTTCCTGGGCGCCCTCAGCCAGCCGGTCGACCTGGCTCTCAGCTCGGACAGCGGCTTCCTGTACCTCCTTCTGAGGGGCAAGGGAGCGGTCGCCGGATTCAAGGTCCGCGACGATGGCGGCCTCGCGCCCCTCGGCGTCGTGAAGGGCGGCCTTCCGGTCAACGACGGCGCGTCAGGACTCGCCGCGTTCTGAGGTGGGAAGAGCGCAGACGAACCCGGGCCGGCACGATGGATGCCGGCCCGGGTTCCGTCGGTCCACCGTCGGCTGGTGTGGTGGGGACGGCCAGGGATAGAATGGCCGCCCCCGAGGACAGGTGGACCGATCACGTGAACGCCGTTGCGACCGGACGCCTGGTGAGACTCATGGGAACCTGGTCGTCCGAGCCGGGCTCTCTCAAGGACAATCTCGCAGAGGTGTTGCGGCGGCTTATCGACGAGGGCCAGCTCCCTCCGCTCACCAGGCTTCCCTCCGAACGAGCTCTTGCGCGTGCCCTGGCGGTGAGCCGCACGACCGTGATGGGGGCCTACGACGAGCTAAAGGCGGAGGGGTACCTCTCGAGCACCCAGGGGAGCGGCACATGGGTCGATGCGAGGCAACCGAGGCGTCCGGGAGTCGACGGCGGCGGACAGCCCTTCCCGTGGCTGCACCGTCTCGAATCCGCGGAGCCGGAGTCCGGATCGATCGGGATGGTCGATCTGTCCGCGGTTGCACTCCCGGCCCTGGATCTGGTCCAGGAGGTGATGGCGTCGGTCACCACCGAGGAATGGCAGGCCCTGCTGTCGGTTCCCGGCTACCTCCCCCTGGGACTGCCGATGCTGAGGACCGCGATCGCCGAGTACGTGTCCGACCAGGGGATGGAGACCTCTCCCGAGCAGATCATCGTGACCACCGGAGCGCAGCAGGCCATCAGCTTGGTTGCCTCGCTGTGGCTCGAACCCGGCGACACGGTTGCCATCGAAGATCCGACCTACGCCGGTGCCCTGCCTGTGCTGCGCAGCGCGGGTGCGCGGATCGTTCCGGTGGAGGTGGACAGGGACGGGATCCGCACGGAGCTGCTCGAGGAGCTGCTGACCCGCGAACGGGTCGACCTGATCTATGTGAATCCCACGATCCACAACCCCACGGGATCGGTGCTGTCCGTCGCCCGCCGGCAGAGGCTCGCCGCGCTCGTGGAGGAGTGTCGAGCGCTGCTCGTCGAGTGTGAGGTACTCCACGACCTGTCCTTCGCGGACGCGCCTGCGCCCGCCTCGATCGCGAGCCTCAACGAGGATTCGTCGGTCGTCACCATCGGGAGCATGAGCGGGCTCTTCTGGAGTGGCCTGCGGATCGGCTGGCTGCGGGGTCCGGAGCACCTCGTTGCGCGTCTGGGGTTGTCCAAAGCGACGACCGACCTCGGAACGCCTCTCATCGACCAGCTCGTCGCGGCCAGGCTCCTCGCACACGTTGACGGCGCGCGAGCTGCACGGCGACAGAGCCTGACGGCGGGTCTGGAGAGCGTCGTTCGGCTGCTGGGCGAACACCTGCCGGAGTGGTCCTGGGTGAGGCCCGCCGGTGGACCCTCGCTGTGGGTCCGGATCCACGAAGGGGAGGCCGGTGAGTTCGCGCAGGTGGCCGCCCGTCACGGCGTTCTCATCCTTCCCGGTCCGGTCTTCTCCGTGAAGGAGCGGTGGGGCGACCGGCTGAGACTGCCGTTCGTCCTGCCCGAACCGTTCCTCACCATGGGGATCGAACGTCTGGCCGAAGCCTGGAACGAGTACCGGAACCGCGCTCCTCGCTCTCTCTGAGGCAGGCGAGGAGAACGAGGGTGGGCGGGTCCTTCCGTTCCTCGACACCACCAGCACGTCGGCCGAACAGAACGTCGGTCGTACGGGACAAGGGGAGGCATAGATGAAGGTGAGCGATCTGGCCGGCGCCGTCGGCAAGGGACTGTTCGCGGGGGCGGTCAGCACAGCCGCCATGACGATCTCGAGCACGCTCGAGGCGAAGCTGACCGATCGGGAGTCGAGCTCGGCGCCCGCCGACGCCGCAGGGGAGGTCCTCGGTGTCGAGCCCAAGGGTCCGAGTGGCGAGCGACGATTCTCGACCGCCGTGCACTGGGGCTACGGGACGGGATAGGGAGCGGTCCGGGGTGTGCTCGAAGCCGTGGGACTTCGAGGGGCGGGGGCAACCGCCGTGCGCGGCCCTTCATTTCGAGGGTGACGGAGAGGCTGCGTGGGGAACCAAGTTCGTCATGGTCGCTACACGGTCGCCGGTTGACAGGTTCATCCTGGACATGGACCGGGTACCTGATCCAGGTTCCGAGGCTGCGGTCGCCATCTCCTGCTTCGAGCGTCTGGCACCGCACGTCCCAGGAGCCCAGGCGATCGTCTACGACACCGCGCTTCGGGGAGTCCACCACCAGAAGATCCTGAGGGAGGCTCGGCATCGTGCCCGTGAACATGGTGGCCGCCGCCGAGACGTTCGCGAGCAAGACCCTCAAGCGCAAGATCAAGCGGCGCGAGAAGATCGCGCATGTCGAGGACAAGGAGATCAGGCTCTCCAATGGCTCGCCCCTCACGCTCCGGCTGTTCTCCGAGGCGGGTGCGATCGGCATCATGCGCCCGACCGAGGCGGGCGAGCTGCAGTTCAACCCCCTCGTCCGCAAGCGGACCCACCGGATGAAGGCCGACAGCGGTCTGTACCGGTGGTACAACGACTTCCGGCTCCCCGAGCACCTCGGCGGGGGGCAGATCACGGTGCGCCTCCACCAGAACGACGACGACCGCAAGCGCAAGTTCAACCGGACCGAGAACGTCCGTCCGATCCCACCCGCGGATCCCGACTCTCCGCGCCTCTACGGCCGTCGGAACGATTCCGAGTCCCTCAACCGCGCCCTCGAGGACACGCTGTTCCTCGGCCGCGCTCACAGCCTCGGATGGCGCCGTCAGCAAGTCGAGATGCTCGGCTACGCGCTGATGGTGAACTCCCTGGCCCTGTTCCTCCATCGGGCCCGAGAGTCACTCTCCCCAGCGGCCTGATCCGAACGATCTCTCGGTCGGCAGGACCCCCGATTACCCTCGCGAAATGACCTCGTCCCAATCGCCGCCAGAACCCTTCCCGCCCCCTTTGCCCACCC
>JACDCJ010000047.1 GCA_013817655.1 Actinosomnolentus pattersoniae (SeqCode) | reverse complement strand
TCCCAGTCCCCAGGGCGGCGCTCGGGTACCTGGCGGCGGCACCGATCGGGCTGCTCGACATCATGGGACTCATCCCTCCGGCGGCCTATGACGTGGCCAGAGCGGCAGAAAGCCTCGACTCCCTGGCCCGCTCGTTGAGCGCCGATGTCCCCGTGGACAGGAACGTTGCGAAGGCCCTCGCGGTGTGGCTGCTTGGGCGGACGCCGCTGATCTGGGGGTCCGAGGGCCTGGCCGAGGCCCCGGCGCTCCGCTGGAAGACGCAGATGAACGAGAACGCCAAGGTCCCGGCCTTCCACGCAGTCCTGCCCGAGCTCGACCACAACGACGTGGAGGGCTGGTCGCCGTCGACCGGGACCCCCTACGGGGTAGTGGTCCTGCGCCATGCCGCGGAGCATCCGCGGATCGCGGCCCGTGTCGATGCGACCTTGGACGTCATCGCCGAGGCGGGGCTCGAGGGGCGTGAGGTCTCCGCGCCCGGGCCCGATCCCATGGACATCCTATTCTCCCTCATCATGCTCGGGGACTTCACGAGCACGTATCTGGGGCTCGCACGGGGCATCGATCCAACTCCCGTGCCCGTACTCATGGGCCTCAAGGAGCGCCTTCGTCGGTGAGCATGCCTTCACCCATGGCCGGCTCCTTGCCCGAACCGACGTCGCCTCCGGGGCCTGGAGATTCCTATGCGGCCGAGGGCGCGGCTCTCGTGCGCGAACAGTGCTCCCTGCAACCGTTGCTCGCGCTCGTGCTGGGGTCGGGGCTCGGAGATGCCGTCACGGGTGACGTGGAGGTGGAACGGGAGTTCGCCTTCGAAGGCCTTCCCGGATTTCCCGGAGCGGGCGTTCCGGGGCATGCCGGGCGGCTCCTGATCGGGCGCCTGTACGGCGTCCCGGTCGCCGTGTTCCGCGGGCGAGTCCACTACTACGAGGGCCACGGCATCGCCGCGACCACCCTCCTCTCCCGCCTGGCCGCGAATCTCGGGGCCCGAACGCTCCTGCTCACCAACGCCGCCGGAGGTCTTGTCCCGGGGTTTCCCGCCGGAAGCCTGATGGCGATCGAAGACCACATCAACCTGATGGGCGTGAACCCCCTCTTCGGCTGGCGTTTCGCGGACGGTCTGCCTGCCTTCGTGGACGTCTCTCGCGTGTACGACCCGGCGCTCGTTCGAGCGTTCGAGGATGCGGCACGGAGCCAGGGCGTCACCGTCCGGCGGGGCGTCTACGTGGCCCTGTCCGGCCCGTCCTACGAGACCCCGGCGGAGACCGCCATGCTGAGGCGCTTGGGTGCCTCGGCGGTGGGGATGTCCACCGTTCCCGAGGCGGTCGCCGCCGTGGCGCTCGGCATGTCGGTGATGGGCGTGTCGTGCATCGCGAACTCGGCGGGCACGCCGGCAACCCACGCGGACGTCCTGCGAGCGGCGGGCGCGGGCGCGGCGGCGCTTCGTACCGTCCTGAGCTCGGTCGTCCCCCGGTTGGCAGATGCCGGGGGACCGGTCACGATGGGGCCCGGCGAGGCGAACCCGGAAACACCGTGACGAGGAGGCGTGAATCGTGGATTGTGACGTGAAGGACTTGGGGCTGGCGGAGGCCGGCCGGACGAGGATCGAGTGGGCCGATCAGGAGATGCGCGTACTCGCGCTGATCCGCGAGCGGTTCGAGAAGGAGCGACCACTCGACGGAATCCGGATAGCGGCGTGCCTTCACGTCACGACGGAGACCGCGAACCTGATCCGCACGTTGGTCGCCGGTGGCGCCGACGTCGCGCTCTGCGCGTCGAACCCGCTCTCCACGCAGGACGACACCGCGGCGGCCCTTTGTGAGGACCTCGACGGCGTGGACGTCTACGCCATCAAGGGGGAGGACAACGAGACCTACTACCGGCACATCAATCAGGTGCTCGACCACCATCCCCATCTGACCATGGACGACGGCTGCGACCTGGTGACCCTGCTGCACAGGGAGCGCAAGGCGCAGCTCGCGGAGCTCCTCGGCGGGACGGAGGAGACCACGACGGGCGTGATCCGCCTTCGGGCCATGGCCGAGCAGGGGATCCTCGCGTACCCGGTGGTCGCCATCAACGACGCGAACACCAAGCACCTGTTCGACAACCGATTCGGCACGGGCCAGTCCACCGTGGACGGCGTCATCCGGGCGACGAACCTGCTGCTCGCCGGCCGGACGGTGGTAATCGGTGGGTACGGGATGTGCGGGCGGGGAGTCGCGTCGCGCGCTCGAGGGATGGGGGCGCGGGTGATCGTGACGGAGGTCGACCCACTCCCGGCGCTCGAGGCCGCCATGGAGGGGTACGAGGTGATGCCGATGCGGGAGGCCGCTCGAGTTGG
Source organism: Actinosomnolentus pattersoniae (SeqCode) (assembly GCA_013817655.1). Classification (GTDB taxonomy): domain Bacteria; phylum Actinomycetota; class UBA4738; order UBA4738; family UBA4738; genus JACDCJ01. The sequence goes on along the minus strand of JACDCJ010000047.1, from coordinate 8,610 downwards.
TGAGGTGTTCGTCACCGTCACTGGAGACACGGGCGTCCTGCGAAGGGAGCACTTCGAGGCCATGAGGGACGGAGCCGTGATGGCCAACTCCGGTCACTTCGACGTGGAGATCGACAAGCTGGGTCTCGCGGAGCTCGCCACAAGCGTTCGACGTGTGCGCGAGTTCGTCGAGGAGTACACGCTCCCCGATGGGCGCCGGCTGAACCTCTTGGGCGAGGGCCGACTGATCAACCTCGCCGCGGCGGAGGGGCATCCGGCCGCCGTCATGGACATGTCGTTCGCCAACCAGGCGCTGTCGGTGGAGTGGGTGGTCCAGAACCACGAGGAGCTCGAGGCGCGGGTCTATGGGGTCCCGGATGAGATCGATCGGGACGTCGCCCGACTGAAGCTCGCCGCTATGGGGTTGGCGATCGACAGCCTGAGCGCGGAGCAGACCGCCTACCTCAACTCGTGGGAGCAGGGCACCTGACCGACGTGGGGTCGAAGCACGTTCCACCGGTGAGCCTTCGAACCCGCTTCGAGCGGTTCCCGGCCACGATCAAAGGGGCGTTCGTGCTTCAGGGCGCCGATGGAAATCCCCACGCCATCGAGCTGCGCTCGGTGAGGGTGGCTCGCGTACCGGTCGGCCCGGAGCGTCCCGTACCCGCCCCCGCGGTCGCGGTGAACGTGGCCCCGGGAAGGGACCTGTTCGTCCCCTTCGAGGCTTCGATCGCCGATCTCCCCCCCGGTTGGTACGAGGTCCGGTCGTCCATCCAGGTCGACGGGGCCCGGTCGTACGAGTACGGCAGCCGCGCGTTCAGCGTCCTCTGGCCACGGGGCGACGTACGCCGGGGCACGATTCGCGTGGACTCCCTCCTGCGTGTCGGAGATCGCGGCTTCCGCGTGGAACGGGTCGAGCTCGGAAGGGATGCGACCACCGTGGTGTGGCGCCCGCAGGAGGTGCCCGGGGTCCGGGAGGCGGCGGCGCGAACGGCCGGTGGGGGCAAGGATCACGATCTTCCCCTCGAGCCCGAGGCCTGGGCGGTCCTGGTGGCGGACGGGGAGGCACTCGAGCCCCTCCCCGCGGCCGGGCCGGCGACCTCGGCTCGTCCGTCCCGTCCCGAGCGTCGGAGCGTCGCCTATCCGGTTCCGAGCTCCGCCGCCTCGCTGAGCCTTCTGATGCGTCTGCCATCGGGAGAGTCCTCGGATCCGGTGGCCCTCGACCTGCCCTGACAGGACGGCGTAGCGCGGGACTGTCCTAGGCCCCGCGTACGCTCCCCACCCATGTTCAATGCGCTCTTCGAAGCCCTGTTCCCCCGCCGATGCGCCGGCTGCTCGGGCGCTGGGGTGCCGTTCTGTCTCGCGTGTTCGGCTCTTCTGGTGCCGCTCCGGCCGCCCGGATGCCGCCGATGCGGAACGCCGATGGAGCGCTACGTCGACGAGTGTCCCGACTGCCCCCCGCTCGAGGTCTCCTGGAGCCGTGCGGCCTTCCTCTACGAGGGCACGGTGAGGCGGGCGCTCCTGCGAGTGAAGTTCGACGGCGCTCGATCGACCGCGGAGGTATTCGCTCCCGCCATCGCCGGGCTGCTCGACGGCGCCCGCCTTCCCGACATCGTGACATGGGTGCCGCTCGGCAGGCGCCGCCGCCGCGCCCGGGGGTTCGATCAGGCGGAGGTGCTCGCCCGAGCGATGGCTTCGGCGGCCTCCCTTCCGATCGCGGGGTTGCTCCGGCGAGTGGTGGAAACGCCCCCTCAGTCCCGCCGGTCGGCCTCCGAGCGGCGGCTCGGCCTCGCGGGGGCTTTCGTCGCTGTCGCGCGTGCTCCGGCCCGCGTGCTGCTCGTCGATGATGTTCTGACGACGGGTGCAACGGCAGCCGAGTGTGCTGGCGCACTTCGGGCGGCGGGGGCGTTGGAGGTCGGTGTGGTCACCGTGGCGCGTTCACTGGGAGGCCCTCTACCCCCCCGTTGCTATACTCCGGCTGGGCTTCAGCTTGGGTCTGTGGTTGCCCGGGAGAGATCCTCCCGGTAGTCGATGCCAGTCGCAGGCGAAACGACCCACGTAAGGCGACCCTTGGTCGCTGATCATGGTGCGGCTTAGATGTAAGTCCTGCCCCGGCCGGTCGCCGGCCAGGAGAAGGCGCTAAGCCCTCGTTACGAGGGCGAACCCCTCGGCAGGCGAGTGTGGGGCCAAAGACCAGGTCAGCCAGGCGGAAGCCCCGAACGAAGGAGGGAGGCGGCGTGGATCTGGTCGTCAGGGGGCGTGGCATCCACATCACGGACCAGATCCGGCGGGCCGCGGAACACAAGCTCGCGAAGATCGAGCGGCTGAATCCACGGGTCCTCCGCCTCGAGGTCGAGATCATCGGTGATCTCAACCCGAGGACGGGCGGGAGTCACCGGATTCAGGTGGCCTGTGACATGGCCCGCAGGACGTTCCGCGCGGAAGCCTGGGGGGACGACGTGGAATCCGCTCTGGATCAGGTCGCTCAACGCCTGGAGCGCCAGATCTCGTCCTATCGCGGGCGCCTTCGGGCTCGCCTGACCGGCCGGCGGAATCGTCTACAATCCTCGCGCACTAGTACCGATGGATCTAGTACTTCCGAGTAGGTAGTCTTCACAGGTGCCCGCGCCCCTCGGGTCGGAGGATCACTTGCGTACCGGCGAGATCGCCGAGGACGACACCCTGAAGGTGCTCATCGTCGATGACCACGCGGTGTTCCGTCGCGGCCTGCAGATGGTTCTTCGCCAGGAGCCGGACATCGAGGTGGTCGGCGAGGCTCAGGACGGGTTCGAGGCGGTCGCGAAGGCTCAACAACTGATGCCGGATGTGGTGCTCATGGACGTCCGGATGCCGAAGCGCTCCGGGATCGAGGCCACCCGGGAGATTCGCGATCTCCTCCCACACGTGAAGATCCTGATGCTCACGATCTCCGATGAGGAGGCCGACCTCTACGAGGCGATCAAGGCCGGGGCGTCGGGCTATCTGCTCAAGGAGATATCGATCGACGAGGTGGCAGACGCGGTCCGGTCGGTCTCCGCCGGGCAGTCGCGCCTGTCCCCTCAGATGGCCTCGAAGCTCCTAGCCGAGTTCGCGGCGATGTCGAAGCGGGCCGACGCCCAGCAGCAGTTCGCCGCGCCCCGGCTGACCGAACGCGAGATGGAGGTCCTGAAGCTGGTGGCCCAGGGAAAGAACAACCGGGACATCGGCCGCGCCCTGTTCATATCGGAGAACACCGTGAAGAACCACATCCGGAACATCCTGGAGAAGCTGCACCTCCGGTCCCGGATGGAGGCCGTCGTCTACGCGGTGCGCGAGAAGCTACTCGAGATCACCTAGGGCCTCCGCGACGCCATGCGCGGGCCGGCCACGCCTTCTCTCAACCGGCCAAGCGAGAGCCTCAACCTATAATCGGGCTCGAGGGGAGGCACACCTCCCCGGACACCGATCGATCTGCGGGAGTGGCCGTGGCGTTCATCGAAAGACTGGGATCCCTGGGCGAGGGCCGGAAGACGAAACGGCTTCACGACTATGTGAGGCTGGTCAACTCGTTCGAGCCGGACATGGAGGAGCTATCGGACGAGGACTTCCCCGGGAGGACCGAGGAGCTTCGCCGCCGGGTCGCCCAGGGAGGAGACGGGGGGTCGCTGGACGACGTCCTGCCCGAGGCCTTCGCGCTCGTCAGAGAGGCGGCCAAGCGCGCCATCGGCCAGCGGCATTTCGACGTCCAGGTGATGGGCGCGACCGTGCTGCACGAGGGCAGCATCGCGGAGATGCGGACCGGCGAGGGCAAGACGCTCGTTTCGACGATGCCGGCCTACCTCAACGCCCTCACCGGGAAGGGCGTGCACCTGGTGACGGTGAACGACTACCTGGCGAAGCGTGACTCGGAGTGGATGGGGCCCATCTACCGGCATCTGGGGGTGACGGTCGGCCTCATCCAGACCCAGATGCCACCCCAGCAGCGGCGGCCCGCGTACGCCGCCGAGCTGACGTACGGAACGAACAACGAGTTCGGCTTCGACTACCTGCGCGACAACATGGCCATGCGGTCGGCCGACATGGTGCAGCGCGGGCACCACTACGGCATCGTGGACGAGGTCGACTCGATCCTCATCGACGAGGCCCGGACCCCCCTGATCATCAGCGGCATGGTCGCCGACTCGGCGAAGTGGTACGGGACCTTCGCGCGGCTCGTGCCGCGGCTCAAGCCCGATGTCGACTACGAAGTGGACGAGAAGAAGCGGACGGTGTCGGTCCTCGAGGAGGGCGTCGAGAAGGTCGAGCGCGAGCTGGGGATCGACAACCTCTACGAGCACGTGCACACCCCTCTCGTGCACCACCTGCAGAACGCGCTCCGGGCCAAGGAGCTGTACAAGCGGGACCAGGAGTACATCGTCACGAACGGCGAGGTGAAGATCGTCGACGAGTTCACCGGTCGAATCCTGGAGGGGCGGCGCTACTCCGAGGGCCTGCATCAGGCCATCGAGGCGAAGGAGGGGGTGCGGGTCAAGGAAGAGAACCAGACCCTCGCGACCATCACCATCCAGAACTACTTCCGCATGTACCAAAAGCTCGCCGGGATGACGGGAACGGCCCGCACGCAGGCGCGCGAGTTCGAGGAGGTCTACAAGCTCAGCGTCGCCGACATCCCGACCAACCGGGACATGATCCGCAAGGACGAGCAGGATCTCATCTACAAGACCGAGGATGCCAAGTGGAACGCCGTGACCGAGGACATCATCGAGCGGCATGAGGCCGGTCAGCCGGTCCTGGTCGGCACGGTCTCGATCGAGAAGTCGGAACGGCTCTCCGGGTACCTGACTCGCCGCGGGGTTCCGCACCACGTCCTGAACGCGAAGCAGCACGAGAAGGAAGCGCAGATCATCGCCCAGGCGGGACGCCTTGGATCGGTGACGGTCGCGACCAACATGGCCGGACGAGGCGTGGACATCATCCTGGGCGGGAACCCCGAGTACCTGGCGCGCCAGGAGATGGCGGCGCGCGAATGGGACAACGACCGCTACCTGCTGTTCGAGATGGATCCGGAGGAGCGGGCCTCCTACGAGGAGGAATACGGGCCGATCCACGAGAAGTACAAGGCCGATACCGACGCCGAGCACGAAGATGTGGTCGGTCGCGGCGGGCTCTACGTCCTCGGGACCGAGCGTCACGAGTCGCGACGGATCGACAACCAGCTCCGTGGGCGGTCGGGCCGGCAGGGCGACCCGGGCGAGTCCCGCTTCTACCTCTCGCTGGGCGACGACCTCATGCGACTGTTCGCCTCCGAGCGGATCGGCCGCGTGATGGAGCGGCTCAACTGGCCTGAGGACGAGCCCATCACGGCGAAGATGGTGTCGCGGGCGATCGAGACCGCCCAGAAGAACGTCGAGGAACGCAACTTCGAGATCCGCAAGAACGTCCTCAAGTACGACGAGGTCATGAACACCCAGCGCAAGGTGATCTACGAGGAGCGGCGCAAGATCCTCGAGGGGCGTGACCTCAAGGACGAGGCCCTCTCGATGGTCTCCGAGATGGTCGAGGCGACCGTCGCCCGCTACGTGTCGAAGGACATCTACCCGGAGGAGTGGGACCTGGAAGGGCTCGCGACGACCCTCCAGTCGTCCCTCCCGACGCGCCTCACCAAGCAGGACCTCGAGGGTATCGACGACGCCGAGCGGATCCGCGAGATGGTCCTCGAGGACGCCGTTCGCTCCTACGACGCCAAGGAGGAGCAGCTCGGCGTCGACGAGCGGAGCGGGGTGACCGTCCTGAGAGAGCTCGAACGGATGGTTCTCCTCTCCATCATCGACAACAAGTGGCGGGATCATCTCTACGAGATGGACTACCTGCAGGAGGGCATCGGCCTGCGTGCCTACGGGCAGCGGGACCCGCTGGTCGAGTTCCAGCGCGAGGCCTACGACATGTTCCAGGAGATGAAGGACGCGATCCGCGACGAGTTCGTTCGCTACATCTACCGGGTCGAGCTGGTGCGCCAGGACGAGCCCGCGCGCCCGCGTCCGCAGCGGATGATGGCGAGGCATGGCGACGAGGGGGCGAGCGCGAAGCCGGCGCCCTCACAGGCCTCCGGGGACAAGGTGCCGCGGAACGCGCCGTGTCCCTGCGGCTCGGGCAAGAAGTACAAGAAGTGCCACGGCCTGAGCGCCTGACCGATGAGCGAACACTCCGACCGCATCGAGGAACTGGCTCGCAGGGTGGCGAGCGCGAAGGAGTACCTTTGACGTCGAGCCCAAGCGGGAGCGTGCTCGGTCCCTGGAGGCCGAGCTCTCCCAGCCGGGCGTCTGGGACGACTCCTCCCTGGGCCAACGCCTGACCACCGAGCTCTCCCGGCTGAACGCCGACATCCAGCGTGAGTCCTCACTGGTGAAGCAGGTTGACGATCTCCTCGTCCTGGAGGAGCTCCTGAGCGGGGAATCCGACCGTGAGCTTCAGGCGGAGCTGACCGCGAAGCTGTCGGCGCTCGAGGCGGAGCTCGACCGCGTGGAGCTCGCCAACCTGCTGTCGGGGGAGTACGACGCGAGCGATGCCATCGTCAGCCTCCACGCTGGCGCCGGCGGCATCGATTCACAGGACTGGGCGGAGATGCTCCTGCGGATGTATCTGCGCTGGGTCGAGCGCGAGGGCCTGGAGGCGGAGCTCGACGAGGTCGTGCCGGGCGAGGAGGCCGGGATCAAGGGCGCCACCCTCACCATCAAGGGCACGAACGCCTATGGCCTGCTGAACGCCGAGCGGGGCGTCCACCGGCTGGTCCGGCTCTCGCCCTACGACCAGGCCCACAGGCGCCACACATCCTTCGCCAGCCTGGACGCCATCCCCTTGCTCCCGGAGGAAGTGGAAGCCCTCGAGATCGATCCGAAGGATCTTCGGATCGACGTCTACCGCTCCTCGAGCGCGGGCGGCCAGTCGGTCAACACGACCGACTCTGCCGTTCGGATCACCCACCTGCCCACCGGCATCACGGCGGCGTGCCAGAACGAGCGCTCCCAGCTGCAGAACCGGGCCGTCGCGATGCGGATCCTGAAGGCGCGACTCGCCGAGAGGGCCCGGCGGGAGAGGGAGGAGAGGATCGAGAGCATCCGCGGGGAGCAGATGGGCATCGAGTTCGGATCGCAGATCCGTTCGTACGTCCTGCATCCATACCGGATGGTCAAGGATCACCGGACGAACCTCGAGGTGGGAAACGTCGACGCCGTTCTCGACGGCGACATCGACCGGTTCATCGAGGCGTTCCTTCGCTGGCGGGCGACCGGCGGCGACCGTTCGACCTAGCTAATCCGCGGCGTTCTGGCCACGGCGCACCCGCCGCCTTCGGGCCCACAGCCACGCCATGACGGCGATCGCGGTTACCCACGCCCCCACCGAGATCGCCAACCCGACCCCGATCGCGGTGTCCAGGTAGGTGAGACGGACCTCGTGCGTGCCGGGAGGCACGCGCACGCCCTGAAGGAGGTAGTCGACCCGCTCGACCGCCACCGGGCGTCCGTCCACCGTCGCCCGCCAGTTCTCGTCGAAGACGTTGCGGACGACGAGCAGGCCCGGTGCGGTGGCGGTGGTTCGTATTCGGACGTCCTCGGGGTGGGTTTCCTGGTACTCGGCCGAGCCCCCCGGCGCCGCCGGCCCATCGGGAGTCGGCAGGGGCGGCCCTCCCTCGACGATGGCGGTCCTCGCCGGATCGAAGGTCGGTCGCAGAACGAGGTCCAGGGCCTCGGTGGGGGAGCCAGCCACCTCAGTCAGGAACACCATCGACGCCCTGGGCTGCGGATGCGCGAGACGGTATAGCGCGTAGCGTTCCTCCGTGGCGACTCGCGAGGCGCCGGGCGGGGGCTCCGCCGTGGCCGGGCGGATCACCCATTCGACGCCGAAGAGCCGAAGCAGCGGCGGATGCAGCGTCTCGAAGCTCGCCGAGTTGTAGTAGATCGGGGTCTCGTCGACGCGCCTGACGAGCCTCCAGTAGCGGTCGATCTGGACGGGCGAGTAGCCGAGCACCTCGTCGAGTCCCAGCAGTATCGACCTACCATTCTCGTAGTGGGGCCAGTCGGTCGCTCCCTGCCGCGTGAGGAATCCGCGTTCGATCCCGGCCGTCAGGCCCGGGTAGAAGGAGAGGTACCGGCCGTAGCTCTCGGCGTTCTCGAGCATCGCCCGGCCGATGGGACCGGGCGTCAGATAGTCATCGGGGTCGATGAAAGGGCTGCGGAACTTCGCGAACGCCGAGCTCTCCGCGGTCTCCGACGACGCCTCCTCCAGGCGGTTGGGGGCCGCCTTCGAGGGTCTGCTCGTCTGCACGATCAACCCGGTGGTGACCAGCTCCACGGTCAGGAGGGCCACCAACCCGGCTCCCGCCCACGCCCGCCCTCGCGCCAGGACCAACAGGAGCGGGAGGGCGCACACGGACGCAAGCGCGAAGATGCCGTACTGCGCGGGCCGGCTCCCGGCCGCCAGCGGGAGAAGGACGAACAGGAGCACGGCCGGGAGAAGCCAGACCAACCTGATGGACGCTCCCCTCCAGTGCGGGTGACTGCGGTCCACCCATGCCTGCAGGCCGTAGGCGGCCATCGCGGCGAAGACGATGAGCAGCGGATAGCGAAACCGGACCGGAGAACGAAGCCACAGCTC
>JACDCJ010000195.1 GCA_013817655.1 Actinosomnolentus pattersoniae (SeqCode) | reverse complement strand
GCCGTCGCGCACCCCATCACGCCGGCGCCAACGACCACGACATCGACGGCGGGCATGTGCTCTACCCTACGGGCTCGGCGTCCCACTCCGATTCCGACGCACCGCCGAGGGCAGCCAGGGCCAGGCTCAGGTCCTCGTAGGCGACGCCGACCGACTTGAAGACCGTGATGTCTCGAGGGTTCCTCCGGACCCGGACCCCCCGCACCACCTCGGCGAGATCCGCTACCACCTCGGAGGTCCGGAAGGCACCGGTCGCCGCCGGGATCAGGAGGTCGCCCGCCTCCGCGAAAGCGGCGTCGCGGGACTCGACCACCACGCGCCCCGAAGTCACCGTCCGCTCGTCCAGCTCCCGGGCGTCCGGGCGGAAGGCTCCAACGGCGTTCACGTGAGTGCCGGGGCTCAGCAAGGAGCCCTCGAAGACCGGCTCGTTGCTCGTCGTGCAAGTGCAGATGACATCGGCGGCGGCCACGTCGGACGGCCTTCCCACCTCCCCGAGGAGGCCCATCGCTCGCGCCCGAGCAGCCAGCCGTTCGGCCGGCTCCGGGGTTCGAGAGACGACGGTGACCTTCCGGATCGGCCGCACGGCGACCATCGCCTCGAGGTGGCTTTCCGCCTGAACGCCCGCACCGAAGAGCACCAAGTGCGCGGCGTCCGCTCGAGCCAGATGCCGGGTGGCCAGCCCGGAGACGGCCGCGGTCCGCAAGGCGGTGAGAGCCGAGCCGTCGATGAGTGCGACCGGTTCGAGCGAGTCCGGTGCGAAGAGCACGTAGGCGGCCTGAACGAGCGGCATGCCACGCGCCGGATTGGCGGGAGCGATCGTCACGAGCTTCACCCCGAGGCCCGCCTCTCCGACCGCCGGCATGAGCAGCAGGTCGCCCCCGGGGACGGCCAGGCGTGTTCGCTCCGGTGCCCGCGGAAGCTCCTCCGCCCCGAAGGTCGCCTCCAAGGCGTCGATGGCGCCTTCCATCGAGAGCCGCTCGCGAAGCTGGTCCCCGTCGAGGACGACGAGGGTCATGTCAGCTCGCCGAGATACGCCTCCCGGGTGCGCGGGTCCTCGAGCAGCGCCTTCGCGGAGTCGGACAGGACGATCTGGCCCGTCTGAAGGACGTAGCCTCGATCGGCGATCGAAAGCGCCATGTTCGCGTTCTGTTCGACGACGAAGATCGTGGTGCCCTGTTCGTTGATCTCCTTGATGGTCGAGAAGACCTGTTCGACCAGGATCGGCGCGAGTCCCATCGACGGCTCGTCCATGAGCAGCACCCGGGGATTCGCAGTCAGGGCTCGGCCGATGGCCAGCATCTGCTGCTCCCCACCCGAGAGGGTGCCCGCCTTCTGACCGAGCCGTTCCTTGAGGCGGGGAAACAGGGTCAGGACGCGGTCCACGTCCCGCTGGATCGCCTCCTTGTCCTCTCGCATGTGGGCCCCGATCTCGAGGTTCTCGCGCACCGACATGCGTCCGAAGAGCCGGCGGTTCTCCGGGACCATCGTGATCCCTTTGGCAACGATGTCCGGGGTGGAGAGGCCGTCGATCCGCTCTCCGCTGAAAACGACCTCCCCCTTGCTGGGCCTGACCAGGCCGAGGATGGTCCTGAGCGTCGTCGTCTTTCCGGCTGCGTTCGACCCGAGCAGGCAGACCACCTCTCCCGCGCGGACCTCCATCGTCACGTTATCGAGGACGCGGACCGGACCGTAGCTCGTGCTGACGTTCCGGAGCTCGAGGATGGGAGCTTCGCCTCGGGCGTCCCCCGCGTCGGCGGCCGGGCGGCCGTCCCCGGAGGGTTCGCGCTCGCTCATCCCGTCTGCTCCTCCTGCTCGGCCTTCTTCCCGAGGTATGCCTCGATCACCCTGGGGTTCCCCGCAACCTCGTCGTAGGTCCCCTCCGCGATCTTGCTGCCGTAGTCGAGGGCGACGACCCGGTCCGACACGCCGCGCACGACAGGCATGTCGTGCTCGATCAGTACGATCGCGTACCCGCGTTCGTCCCGGAGCCTGGCGATCAGCTCGATCAGGCCGTCCTTCTCCGCGGGGTTCATCCCCGCGGCCGGCTCGTCGAGAAGGAGCATCTTCGGCTCCGTAGACATCGCGCGTGCGATCTCGAGCCTGCGCCGGTCGGCGTACGCGAGCGCCGAGGCCATCTGGTCCATGCGGGGCCCGGTCAGCCGCCTGCCGAAGAAGCTCAGGACCTCCTCGGCCCGGCGGCGGATCCGTTCTTCCTCCCGCACGGTGCTGGGCAGGCGGAACACGGCCCCCGCGATGCCGGCCCGGGTGCGGGCGTGCTGGCCGACCATGGCGTTCTCCAGCACGGTCATGTTCGGGAACAGCCGAACGGCCTGGAAGGTCCTCGCCACCCCGAGCTTCGTGATCTGGTTCGGTTTCAGTCCGACCAGGTTGTGTCCGTCGAAGGTCATCGACCCCTCATCGGGCTCGTAGAACCCCGTCACGATGTTGAACAGAGTTGTCTTACCGGCCCCGTTCGGGCCGATCACGCCCACGATCTCTCCCTCGTTCGCGACGAAGTCGACCCCGTCCACCGCCCGTACGCCGCCGAAGCGCTTCGAGAGGCCGGCGACTTCGAGGAGCGGGCTCACGGGGACGTCGCCCCCTCGGCGCCGGCGACTATCACCGGCTCCGGCGCCGCGGCCCCTCGCTCGTACTGTTCCTCCTCGGGCTCCTCCACGTGCAGCTCTCGGCGGCGCCTCCGGTTCGGGATCAGCCCTTCGGGTCGGTAGATCATGATCGCGACGAGGATCGCTCCATAAACCAGCAGGCGGTACTCGGGCGGCAGGACGTCCCGGAGGAGATCCGGGACGCCGACGAGCACGAAGGCCCCGACGATGACGCCCGGGATGCTTCCCATGCCTCCCAAAATGATCACGGCCAGGACGTTGATGGAAACGAGAAGCCCGAAGCTGTTGGGGAAGATGGAACCTATCTTCGCCGCGAAGAATGTCCCCCCCAGGCACCCGATGGCGGCGCCCATGGCGAAGGCCAGAAGCTTGTACTTGATCACGCTGATCCCCATGGCCTCGGCCACGGACTCGTCCTCCCGCATCGCTGCCCAGGCACGGCCCACGCGCGAGTCCGCCAGCCGGTAGGAGATGAAGGCGGCGAGGAGCACGAAGGCGAGGATCAGGTAGTAGATGCGCTCTGGCGAGCGGAGGTCGAGCGACGTCGGAGGGGCGGCGGGCACGCGAAGCAGGCCCTGCGCGCCGCCGAGGAACGGGGCGAGCCAGTCGGACAGCACGAGGGTCCGGATGATCTCGCCGAATCCGAGCGTCACGATCGCGAGGTAGTCTCCCCTGAGCCGGAGCACGGGAGCGCCGATCAGCACGCCGATGACCACCGCCACGATCACGACGAGGGGCAGCGCGACCCAGAAGTTCG
>JACDCJ010000046.1 GCA_013817655.1 Actinosomnolentus pattersoniae (SeqCode) | reverse complement strand
GCCCTCACCTTCGAGGTGTACGCGGATCTTCGGGACCTGTTGAGCGAGCTCCCCCATCGCGACGACGTCCGGGTGCTCGTGCTCGCGGGGCGCGGGCGCGGGTTCTGCTCGGGCGGCGACGTCGAGGAGATCATCGGGGCGCTGCAGTCGATGGATCCCCGGGGAGTCCTCGACTTCACGCGGATGACCGGAACCGTCGTGCAACGGATGCGCGAGTGCCCGCTCCCCATCATCGCCGCGGTGAACGGCGTGGCCGCGGGCGCCGGCGCGGTCATCGCGCTGGCTGCAGACCTCAGGCTCCTCGCGCGGTCGGCCTCCTTCGCCTTCCTCTTCACGAAGGTGGGACTGGCCGGGGCGGACATGGGCTCGGCCTACCTGCTCCCCCGCCTGATCGGCCTCGGCCGGGCCACGGAGCTGCTGGTCCTGGGCGAGACCGTCTCGGCTGACCGCGCCGTGGAGATCGGCCTAGCCGGCCGGATCGTTGAGGACGACGAGCTTCCGGAGGCGGCCTCGGATCTCGCCCGCCGACTGGCCGAAGGGCCGGTGCTCGCCTACGCGACAACGAAGATGCTCCTCTCCCGGGAGATCGACATGGACCTCGCGGGGTCCCTCGAGCTGGAGGCCATGGCCCAGGCCCTGCTCATGAAAAGCGCCGACCACGCCGAGTTCTACCGGGCCTTCACCGAGGGCCGAAAGCCGACCTGGTCCGGCCGGTGACGGGCCCGCACCGGATCGTCAACCCGGAGTCCCTTTCCCCGGCTGTCGGCTTTGCCCACGCGGTGGTGGCGGCTCCCGGTCGAACCGTCTACCTCGGCGGTCAGACCGCCCACGATGGGGAGGGCCGGTTGCAGGGCGAGACGCTCGTCGAGCAGTTCGACGCCACACTTGCGAACCTCGTTCGGGCTCTGGACGCGGCGGGCGGGAGGCCGGAGCACCTCGTTTCGCTGCACATCTTCGTCACGGATGCCGCGGCCTACCGGGGGTCGCTGCAGGCGATCGGGGGATGCTATCGGCGGCACCTGGGACGGCATTTCCCGGCGATGGCGCTGTTCGAGGTGAGCGGCCTGTTCGATCCGGACGCCCGCGTGGAAGTTACCGGGGTCGCGGTCGTGCCGGATCCTGGGTAGCGCTCGATCCGGCGACGGATCGCTGCCAACGGCTCAGCGGTACAGCTCGCGGGCTATTACCTCGCGCTGGATCTCCGACGTCCCCTCGTAGATCCTCGGAGCGCGCACCTCTCTGTAGAGGTGCTCCAGGAGATGACCTCGCTCCAGCGCCGCGGCGCCATGGATCTGGATCGCGGCATCGACCACCCATTGCGCGGTCTCCGTGGCGAAAAGCTTCGCCATCGCGGAGGACCTCGTCACCGACGGCTCGCCCCGGTCGTAGGCGGCAGCGGCGGCGTAGACGAGCAGGCGGGCCGCCTCCGTCCGGGTGGCCATCTCCGCGAGGGCGTGGGAGACCGCCTGGAACTCACGAAGCGGCTTGTCGAAGGCTCGGCGTTCCCCGGCGTGGCGGATCGCCGCATCCAGCGCCGCCTGGGCCATGCCGACGGCGAACGCACCCACGCTCGGCCGGAACAGGTCGAGCGTCCGCATCGCGACGCGGAAGCCACGGTCCACGTCGCCGAGCACTTCGCCGGCCGAGACGGACACGCCGTCCAGCTCGAGGCGGCCCAAGGGATGAGGGGCGACCAGGTCGATGGGGGCGCCTGTGAGGCCGCGAGCGTCGCCGGGCACGACGAACGCGGTAACGCCCCTCGCGCCGGTGTCCGGCGTGGTCCTGGCGAACACGAGGTAGACGTCGGCCTCGGGAGCGTTCGAGATCCAGGTCTTCTCCCCCGTCAGCCGGTAGCCGTGGCCATCGCGCTCGGCGCGCGTCTCCAGCGCCGCCGCATCGGATCCGTGCTCCGGCTCGCTAAGCGCAAACGCCGGGACCACCTCGCCCCGAACGATGCCCGGTACCCACCGGCGCACGAGAGCCTCGGTGCCCGACTGGAGGATCGGGTAGCCGCCCAGCCCCTGCATCGCGAGGGCCGTCTCGGCCTCCGTGGACTCCAGGGCGAGCGCTTCCCGGACGACGCAAAGCTCGAGCGCCGACCCGTCGGCCTTCCTCGAGCCGCCCACCCGTTCGGGGAACAGTGCGGGCAGCAGACCGTGCTCCCCGAGCGCCCGGACGAGTGGTCGGTTGACGCGCCCGGGCGTGCCCGAGGCCGCGAGTGGCGCGAGGACCTCTCGTCCATCGCGCCGAGCGTCCTCGGCGAGCCTTCGCTGGGCGGCGCTCAGGGCGAAGCGAGCCTCTCCTTCGGGCGCGCCCACGCCGCCCGCGGATTCTCGGGACCCCTCCACGGCCCCCGGACGTTACTATGCGGCCGACCGCGTGCGCGTGAGGGGGTTGCCGATGACGAACTCGCCCTACTGGAACCCGCGACACGAGACCATGCCTCGCGAGCAGCTCGACGCCCTGCAGGTTCGAAAGCTTCGGGAGCTGGTCGGGTGGGCCGGCGTCAGGGTTCCCTGGCAATCGAAGCGACTTCGAGACGCGGGGGTGTCGCCGGACTCGATCGCAAGCCTGGACGACCTTCGGCGGATCCCGCTGCTCACCAGGGACGAGTGGATGCAGGGGCAGGTCGAGCACCCACCCTACGGCCCCATCCTCGCCGCGCCGGAGGAGGCCGCGATCCGGTACCACATGACCTCCGGAACCACGGGCCGGACGCCCATCCGCGTCCTCGACAGCCTGAAGGACTGGGAGTGGATCGCCGAGATGTGGTGCTACGGCTTCTGGGGCTTCGGCGTCCGGCCGAGGGACCGCGTGTTCATCGCGTTCGGGTATGCGACCTTCATCGGGTTCTGGGGCGCGCACTACGCCTGCGAGAAGATGGGGTGCCTGGTCCTGCCCGGCGGAGCCATGACCACCGACGTGCGGGTCAAGACGATCGTGGAGATGGGCGCCACGGTCGTGTGCTCGACGCCCACGTACGCGCTGCGAATGGCGCAGGAGGCGAGGTCCCTCGGCATCGACCTCGCCTCATCCCCCGTCGAGCGCCTGATCCTGTCCGGAGAGCCGGCCGGGTCCATCCCCGCCACGAAGAAGCTCATCGAGGAGCAGTGGGGCGCGAAGGCGGCGGACACCGCGGGCATGACGGAGCTCGGGACGATCATGGTCTTCGAGTGCTCGGAGCAGCCTGGCGGGACGCACATCATCGAGGACCACTACATCGAGGAGGTCGTCGACCCGGCCACCGACGAGCCCGTCCCGTACGGTGAGATGGGAGAGCGGGTCGTCACCTCCTTCGGCCGGGGCTTCATTCCGGTCCTCCGTTACCGGACCCGCGACTACGTCGTGAAGGTGCCGGCGAACACATGCTCGTGCGGACGGACGTTCGACATCTACAACGGCGGCATCCGCGGACGCGTTGACGACATGAAGCTCGTGCGCGGGACGAACGTCTACCCCCGGGCGGTCGAAGCGATCGTGCGGGAGTTCCCCGAGATCGACGAGTTCCAGATCCACCTCTACACCGCTGAGGGCATCCGGGACGAGATCGAGGTGCTCGTCGAGATCCCGGGCTCGGACGAGGAGGCCGACGCCGACCGCATCGTGAACGACCTCTCGCGGTCGCTGGCGCAGGCGCACGAGGGCCTTCGGTTCGGCGTTCGGCGGGCGGAGGACGGATCGCTCCCGAGGTTCGAGCTCAAGGCGAAGCGGCTGCTGGACGAACGGATCGTGATCGGCACCGAGGGCGAGCGGAGGCAGACGTGATGCGTAACGCGATGGGAGACGAGCTGAACGACGCGCAGGCGGAACTGGTGAAGGCCTACCGGACCATCGAGGACGTTCTGCGGAACCGAGCCGAGGAGCTGGCGCCATACGAGGCGCGCAACGCGACTAAGGCGCTGGCGGCGCTATGGCAGGTGATGAACGGGCTCGACATGGAGCCCGGGCAGCTCTACGACCTGGGCGCCTGAGCGTGGCAGAGTAGTCGCCCGACCCGGGCTCAGGAAGGCCCTTCGCCGCCGGGCTCGTCGTCGTCCCCGGTCTCGCCACCCGGCTCCGCATCCCGCTCGGGCGCGTTCCCGCCCGGCTCCACGATGTCGTGACGCGTCTTGGTCTCGTCGGGGCCCTCCGGCCTCCGCCTTTCCCGGTCTCCCATCCGACCCTCCCTCCGGTCAGGTGCGCGCCTCCTGTCAGCGGGCGTTTCGCCTGATATCCAGGACGCACAGATCGGCCCGGCCGGCGGCGAGCACCGTGTTCACCTCGTCGCGAGTCGTCAGACTACCGCCAACGAGCGTCGGGATCCCCGCTTCGTTGCGGATCCGATCGCTGTGTCCGACCAGGAACATCCGGCCGTAACGGGGGCGGTCGTTCGCGATCGTTTGCCCGGCGGCTACGTTGACTGCGTCGCACCCTTGGTCTCGAAGGGCGCGAGCGACCTCGAGCGCGTCGTCCACCTCGAGCCCCCCGCTCGCCCAGTCGGTCACGTTCAGGCGGACCAGCAGCGGGCGGTCCGCGGGCCACGCCTGCCGGACCGCGTCGAAGACCTCCAGCGGATACCTCATCCGGCCCTCAGGCGAACCGCCGTACTCGTCCTCCCGGAGGTTGGTGAGGGGAGACAGGAACGACGCCAACAGATACCCCTGTCCCATGTCGACCTCCAGGACGTCGACGCCGGCCTCGAGAGCTCGCTCGGCGGAGCTCCGAAAGTCCTCCGCGACGTCGCGCATCTCCTCCGCGGTCATGGGGTGGGGCGTCTGGCTCCTTCTCGTGTAGGGGGTGGCCGAGGGCGCCAGCAATGGCCAGGCTCCGTCACTCTCATCAAGCGGCCGGTCCACGCCCTCGGCGCGAGGCCTTGTGGCGCCCCGCCGGCCGGCGTGGGTGAGACACGCGCCCAGAAGGGCCGCGGAAGTTCGGTGGATCCCCTCGGCGACGTCCGCCCAGGCTCGGACGTGGTCGTCGTGATACAGCCCCGCCGATCCCAGGGTGATCCTGGCGTGAGCCGAGACGGCGACGGCATCCGCACGAACCAGCCCGGCTCCGGCGGCCGCGGCGTCGAGAAGGCCCCGGGCGCCCGCCCCGCCGAGCGTCCCGTCGAGGGCGTCGTCCCCCGGCACCGGCGATAGGACCACCCGGTTCGCGATCCCGGCCCCCCGAAGGCGCAACGGGACCAGGAACGGCGCCGGAGCCACGACGCTTGGCGCTGCCTCGACGGCCCGGCCAGGCCCGCCCTGCTCCGTCGCCCGCATGGCGAACCAGCCGTCGACCGACGCCACAAATCGGGCGTCGCGCCGCTCGAGCTCGAGGTGCGTGATGCGGCCGCTTCGGGTGAGGAGGTTGAACGCAAACTGGATCGGCTCGAAGTCAGCGTAGCGTCGCACGCTCTCGAAGTAGGTGGCGCTCTCGCGAGCCGCCTCCTGGAACCGCTCCACCACCGGCTGACGGTCCAGCTCGTACTCCACGATCGCGGCGCGCGGGTCCGCGTGTCGCGAGAACGCGTTCGCGAGCGACACTGCGTCGTCCATGGCGAGCTTCGTCCCCGACCCGATGGTGAAGTGCGCCGTGTGCGCCGCGTCCCCCAGGAGGACGACGTTCCCCCGGTGCCACGACTCGCACCGAAGGGTGACGAAGCTCATCCAGACCGAACGGTTCGACATGAGCGGTCGGCCGCCCAGCTCTTCGGCGAAGAGTGACTCGCAGAACGTCATGCTCTCCTGCTCGGTGGCCTGGTCGAGGCCGGCGCGCCGCCACGTCTCCTCGGGGCACTCGACGATGAACGTGCTGCTCCTCGCGTCGAACGGGTACGCGTGGACCTGGAACAGACCGTGCTCGTTCTCGCGGAAGCTGAAGGTGAACGCGTCGAAGGCCCGCTCGGTCCCGAACCAGGCGAACTTCGTCGAATGGACGTCCATCGTTGGGACGAAGGCATCCTCGTACCCGCGGCGAACCGTGCTGTTCACGCCGTCGGCACCCACCAGGAGGTCCGACTCGGGAAGGGCTTCCAGTTGGGACACCTCCTCGTGGAAGGCCAGGTCCACGCCGAGGTCGCGACAGCGGCGCTGAAGTATCTCCAGGAGCCGTTTGCGGGCGATTCCCGAGAAAACGTGGCCTCGCGAGCGGATGGTCCGCCCGCGGTAGTGGATGTCGATGGCGCCCCATCGCGCGAAGGTCTCCGTGATCTCTTCGTAGCTGAGAGGATCGGCGTCGCGCAGGCCACCGAGGGTTTCCTCGGAGAACACGACGCCCCATCCGAAGGTCGCGTCCGGGGCGTTCCGCTCGATCACCCGGATCTCGTGGCGCGGGTCGGCCCTCTTCATGAGGATGGCGAAGTACAGCCCGCCGGGCCCTCCGCCAACGACAGTCACACGCACGGGAGGCCCCTCAGGAAAGGATGTCGGCCAGCCGATCGAGCTGGTCCGCCCGGCCGACCGTCGGGAACAGGACGAGCTCGTCGCACCCGGCCTCCTCGTAGCCCCGGACGAAGTCCTTCACCGCCTGCGGCGTCGTGAGGTTCCCCGCCGCCACCTTGTCGGCGAACGGGCCGGTGAACGCGTAGTAGTCGCGAAGGTATGCCGCCCCCAGCTCCGCCGCTTCGCCCCCGAGCGCGAAGTACCCCTGGCCCCAAAGCGCCGGGCTGCCAGGACGCCCGAGATCCGTCCACGCCGCCGCGGCTCGGGATGCCGCCGCGGCGAAGGCGCGCGGGGGTCCTCCTCCGTGGACGTATCCGTCGGCGTGCCGGGCCATCCGGGAGAAGGCCTGCCCGGTCGAGCCTCCCACGAGCAGACCGGGCCGCCCCGGTTCGGCCCCTCCCGGGACCATTGCCCGGTCCTGCCAGCAGCTCAACAGGTCGGGAAGCTGCTCCGCGAACCGAGCGCCGCGGGTCCGGTGCTCCAATCCTGCCGCCCGGTAATCGTCCTGGCGCGCTCCGATGGCGAGGCCCAGCGTCATGCGCCCTCCGGACAGCGCGTGGATCGACGCGGCCTGCTTGGCGAGCATCACGGTCGCACGAAGCGGTCCGATCACGACCATGCTGACCAGGCCAACTCGTTCGGTTACGCCCGCGGCCGCAGCTAGGGCCGCGAACGGATCGAAGCTCCAGTACCGGATCCTGTCCAGGACGCCCAGGCTCGTGAACGGATGCCGGTCCGCTCGCCTGGCCCAGTCCAGGACGAACCGGCCCTCCACACCGGGGATTGTGTTCGGCAGTCCGATCCCCACGCGCACTCGCGTCTCCTACCGGGCGCCGGTATCCAATGTGTCTCGCCGGGGAAGGCCCGGGCGCCACCGGCGGGACGGTACACAATAGGTCGCCATGACGGACCGAGGCCACGAGGAGCCGGGAACACCATCGGGATCCCCGCCCGCTTCCATCTCGGTGCAGCGCCGCATCGAGTGGAGCGACACGGACGCATCGGCGAACTACCACAACACCGCGGCCTTCCGCCTGTTCGAAGGAGCGGAGACGCTCCTGCTGGCGCGGCTCGGGATCCTGGACGAGGTTTACGGACGGCTCCCCCGTGTCCGGCTCGAGGCGGATTTCCTGGCCGGGCTTTCGTTCCACGACATCGTTCGGGTGGCCGTTGAAGTCCGCGAGGCCGGCCGAACCTCCGTCACCTACGACTTCACCATCCGACGGGAGGATCGGCTGTGCGTCCGTGGACGAGCCGTGGCGGTCTACGTGGACCGCCAGGGGCGACCCTCCCCGTGGAGCGAAGAGCACCGACGCCTGCTCCTCTCGGCCGGGCCACAGCCCGGAGAGGGGCTCACGCCGGAGCCTCCGGGCTCGGCCAGAGATCCTAGCCCGAGTTGACTAGCTGAAAGGGACTAGTTATCCTCCTTCGAGAGGTCCTTAGAGCCGGGCCCGCGAGGCTCTAAGGATCTCGTTCCATTCTCCTGGCCCCGCGACTCCGCTGTACGGTGTCCCTCGTGAGCCCAACGGCCGCAATCGCCTGGCGCCGGGCCCTCGAGGCCTGGGCCATACCCGAGACAATCCTCGAAAAAGCTCCCGAGTCCCCTTGGGGTTTCCCCGTGGAGCTCTTCGCCCGGCGCGCGGAGCATGCCGCCACTCGGTCGACCCCATCCAACGCGCGAGCGCTGGAAGCTCTGCCCGTCTCAGGGAGCGTCCTGGACGTCGGCTGTGGCGCGGGAGCGGCCTCCATGCCACTCACGGTGCGGGCGAAGGCGCTGGTCGGCGTCGACCCCTCCCCCGCAATGCTCGAAGCCTTCCTAAGCCAGGCCGGAGCAGCCGGAGTAGACGTCGAGGTCGTGGAGGGAACGTGGCCGGACGCCTCCGCGCGGACGCCGTCGGCCGATGTCGTCGTCTGCCACCACGTCCTCTACAACGTTGCCCCGCTGCCTGCCTTCGTCCGGGCTCTCACCGAGCACGGTCGCCGGCGCGTGATCCTCGAGCTCACCGCCGAGCACCCGCTCTCGGTGGACAACGACCTGTGGCTCCGCTTCCACGGCCTCCGCCGGCCCACGGGGCCCACCGCCGACGATGTGGTGGCGGTTCTGCGGGAGGCGGGAGTCCAGCCCGAACGGGAGGCTTGGGTGTCGGAGTCGGTCGCGGGCTTCTCACGACGCGAGGACCTGGTGGCCTGGATCCGCCGGAGGCTGTGTTTGCCTCCGGAGCGAGACCCGGAGGTCGACGAGGCCCTGAGCGGCCGGATCGTCGAGCGGGAAGGGGGGTTCGGGTTTCCTCCTCGAGACGTCGTGACGCTCTGGTGGGATCGATCGAAGACGGAGGGAACCGTTCCGTACGCCGCACACGACAGGTGAGGTGTGAGCATGACGCCGGGCGAGCGCCGGAGCGACGAGGCGCTCTTGGAGGCGGCGGCCGGCGGCGACCGCGCGGCGTTGCGGGTGTTGTACGAGCGCCACGCGCCCTGGCTGTTCGTTCGTCTGTCTCGCCGGTGCGCGGATACGAGCATCGTGGAGGATGTCGTGCAGGACACCTTCGTGGCGGTATGGCGGCGGGCGCAGACCTACCGGGGAACGGGAGAGGTCGCTGCGTGGATCTGGGGCATCGGCATCCGTCGGTTGATCGACCGGCTGCGCCGGCCTCCGTTCCCCGCGTTCACCTTCGAACGCGAGCGGGCGGAACCCTCGGCTGAGGAGAAGGTCCTCCTCGCGATCGAGTACGGAGACCTCGCCCCGGCCCTCCAACGCCTCTCGCCGGAGCTCCGAGCCGTCCTTCAGGCGCGCGTCCTCGACGGGTTGAGCACGCGGGAGGCCGCTGCCCTGCTGCGGATCCCTGCGGGCACGGTCAAGACGCGCCTCATGCGAGCGCGCGCGCAACTCCGCCGGAGCCTCGCATGAGCTGGCACGCCGATCCTGCCGTGCTCGAGCGGTACGCACTCGGCGTGATCGATGAACCGACCGCGTACTCGGTCGAGGCCCACCTCCTCGCCTGCTCCTCCTGCCGGGCGTCGCTCGCCGGGTCCTTCGATGCGCCCCGACTCAACCGCGTGTGGGAGGAGGTCGCCTGGAACCTCGACGCTCCGAAGGCGACGCTCGTAGAACGGCTCCTGCTTCGGCTCGGGGTCCCGGATCACGTGGCCCGCCTTCTCTCCGCCACGCCCTCGCTCCGGCTCTCGTGGTTCGTCGCGGTGGCCGTAGCCCTGGCATTCGCCGTCCTCGCCGCCCACGCGGGTGCCGGGACATCGGAGGGCTCGGGACTCCTCCTCTTCCTGTTGGTGGCGCCCCTCATCCCGGTGGCGGGCGTGGCCGCCGCCTACGGCCCCGGCATCGACCCCACGTACGAGATCGGTCTCGCGTCTCCGATGCGCAGCCACCGGCTGTTGCTCATCCGCTCCCTCGCGGTGCTCGTGAGCTCTACCGCGCTGGCCGGGCTGGCCGCGCTCTCGCTGCCCGACCTCGGCTGGTGGGCCGCTGCCTGGCTGCTGCCGGCGCTTGGGCTCACCGGAGCGAGCCTCGCCCTGGCAACCTTCTGGTCCCCCCTTCGTGCATCCGGAGTGGTGACCCTCGCCTGGATCTCGCTCATCGTCCTTTCCGAAGCCAAGGCCGGGGGCTCGCTGGTGGCCTTCGGGACGAACGGCCAGCTCGCCTTCCTGATCGTCCTCATCGCCGCGGCCCTCGTGCTGGCCGGACGGCTCAAGACCTTCGACGCGAGGAGCGTGTGATGAACGAACCAACCGTCCAGATCCGAGACGTCGAGAAGAGCTTCCTCGCCACGCGGGCGCTCGCCGGCGTCAGCTTCGACGCCTCCGGGGGGATCGCGGGGCTGCTCGGTCCAAACGGAGCCGGCAAGACCACCCTGCTTCGGATCCTGGCCACGGTCCTCTCGCCAGATGCCGGCGGCGTTCGGCTGCTCGGTCGGGATCCGTCCAGAAGCGATCAGCGTCTGGCGGTCCGGAGGCGCCTCGGGTACATGCCGCAGGAACCCGGCTTCCATCGGAACTTCACCGCGTTCGAGTTCGTGGACTACGTGGCGATCCTGAAGGAGATGACCGACCGGCGCGCGCGCCACGAGGAGGTCCGGCGAGTGCTGAGGATGACCGCCCTAGAGGGCGTCGCGAACAAGAAGATCCGCGCCCTGTCCGGCGGGATGCGTCGCCGTGTGGCACTGGCCCAATCGCTTCTCGGCGACCCGGAGCTCCTGATCCTGGACGAGCCGACCGCCGGACTCGATCCCGAGCAGCGACTGCGCTTTCGCGAGACGGTGTCTCGCCTCGGCGAGGAGCGAACGGTGATGCTCTCGACGCACCAGACCGAAGACGTTGCCGCGCTCTGCCAGCAGGTGGTCGTGATGAACCGGGGCGTCGTCCTCCTGCAGGGAACGCCCCGTGACATCGCGGGCGTCGCACGAGGCAAGGTCTGGCTCGCCGATGCGAGGGAACCGGGCGCTCGCCTCTCCTGGCGGACCGGCGAGGGAAGGCACCGCAACATCGGCGAGGCGCCGCCGGGAGCGGAGCTCGTCGAGCCGACGATCGAGGACGGGTACCTGCTGTTGGTAGGCCACGACGCCCTGGAGGACGCGGCTTGAGCGTCGCCGTCGAAGCTCCGCCCGTGCGACGCCGCATGCAGGTGCCTCCTGGGACGCGCAGCGCCGCATGGGCTCTGGC